>JANXOJ010000002.1 GCA_025353625.1 Planctomycetota bacterium
TTCCATCGAAGGTTACCTCGCTGCACACGGCTGCACCGCGATCCGAAGAAATCGTGCCGATGACTTGGCTCCGTCGCCGCATTGCCGAGCGTCTCGTCGAAGCCCAGAACACCGGCGCACTCCTTACGACTTTCAACGAAGTCGATATGTCGGCCGTGGTGGGCATCCGCCAGCAATATCGCGACGCCTTCCAGGAGCGATATAACGCCAAGCTCGGATTCATGTCGTTCTTCGTTAAGGCCGTCATTGAGTCGCTTCGCGCCTGCCCGGAGTTGAATGCCGAAATCCGCGACAACAACATAGTCTATCGCAACTTCTACGATATCAGCATCGCCGTGGGCGGCGGCAAGGGTCTCGTCGTGCCGGTCGTTCGCAACGCGGAAATGCTGAGCTTCGCCGAGATCGAGCAGGTCATCGGCGACTTCGCCGCACGCGCGAAGTCGGGCCAGCTCAAGCCCGACGAGCTGACCGGCGGCACGTTCACGATCACCAACGGCGGCGTGTTCGGCTCGATGCTTTCGACGCCGATCGTCAACCCGCCGCAAAGCGGCATTCTAGGGCTGCACGCCATCCAGGACCGGCCGGTCGCCCGCGATGGCCAAGTCGTCATCCGCCCGATGATGTATGTCGCGCTGACCTACGATCACCGCATCGTCGATGGTCGCGAGGCAGTGGGCTTTCTCCGCCGCGTGAAGGAGTCGATCGAAGAGCCGTCGCGACTGCTGTTGCAGGTGTAGGTTGCGACGGGTCTACTTGCATAGAGCTTGCAGGCCGAAGCTTTCAGCGGCTCGCCGGATCGCGAGGTCCAAATAGGCGGCATCGTAGAACGTCATTTTTGCCCCTCGGCAACGAGTTCCTACAATGAGAAGGTTGGCGGCATTCTTGAACTGCGTTCTACCTGCGGCTACTCACGTTTGGCCGCTAACGCGGCGGCAGCAATTGACATCATCGCAGACGATACGATTCCCACGTAAATTGCGACGGAAATACGATTAGCCTCCCCTACTTTCCGAGAAAAACGAGCTCGGTACGTGGAAACGAGCCAAATCTATTACAAAACACTGAGGGCGACAATTGACACGGCGGCTTTGGCGTATAGAATAGAACTGACCAGTCAGTCCGTTCTTGGCCACGGAGTTTGCGATGTATTCCCCAGAAAGCTCGGCAGTTACCCAAACCGCCACGCAAAAGCCCCTTTCGGTAACCCGGAAGTCGGCGGATACGCGCCGCGAGGAGATTCTCGAAAAAGCCATCGGGCTGTTCGCCGCGCACGGCTACGCCGATACCGACACCCAACTTCTGGCAAACGAGCTACAGGTTGGCAAGGGAACGCTCTATCGTTATTTCAACAGCAAAGAGGAACTGTTCCTGGCTGCGGTCGATGCCGTCTTGCGGCGGATGGATGACATGATCGAGGCCAACTTGGCCATCGCCACGGACCCGCTTCAACAGGTTCGCCAAGTTATTCACGGCTATCTGACTTTCTTTGCCGAACATCCGCAATACGTCGAACTGTTGATTCAGGAACGGGCCCTCTTCAAGGACCGCGGCCAACCGACTTATTTCCAGCATCGCGAGCGGAACGCCGAGCGTTGGCGGGATTTGTATCGCCGGCTCATGGCCGACGGCCGCATTCGGCAAATGCCGCCCGAGCGGATCACCGATGTGATGAGCGACCTCGTCTACGGCACGATGTTCACCAACTACTTTGCAAATCGCAATCCCAAGCCGGCGGCCCAGGTCGAGGCGATCATCGATGTGGTCTGGAACGGGATTTTGAGCGACGAGGAACGGCAGAGTTATCTGAAGTCAACCCGCGCGTAGAGCCGCGCGAACAGGATTTGGGATCATGGAACACGCAAACCATTTTAGAATTGGACCCGCGCGAAGCCGCGAAGCGGCGGGTGCTATCGTTGCATTATTCGTACTGCTTTCTATTTCGGCCTGCAATCGCGCGCCGCAAGGACCACCGGCACCGCCTCCCCCCGCGGTCATAGTCGACAAACCGGTGCTTCAGCACATACAAGATTACGAAGAGTTTCCCGGCCACACCGAGTCGGTCAACAAGATCATGGTTCAAGCAATGGTGACCGGCTACCTCGACAAAATCCTCTTTACGGAAGGGGACGATGTAACGGCCGGCGCGCCGCTTTTTGAGATCGATCGACGCCTCTATCAGGATCAGTTCGATCTGGCCCAAGCTAACTTGTTACAATCGCAGGCGCGCGTCGCGCGACTGAAGGCCGATTATCGCCGCGCCCAATCGCTGCTTCCCACGCACGCCATTAGCCAGGAGGATTTTGACAAGGTAGCCGACGATCGGGCCGAGGCGGATGCCGCCGTGAAGGTGGCCGAGGCGTCGGTCTCCACCGCTCAGCACAATCTCGATTATACGACCGTTCGCGCCAAGTTTGCCGGCCGCGTCAGCCATCAAATGATCGACCCCGGTAATATGGTCAAAGCTAACGAAACTTCCCTGACTTCATTGGTCTCTCTCGACAAGATTTACATCTGGTTCGACGTCGATGAGCGGACCACAATCGGCGTTCGTCGCTTAATCGATCAAGGCAAGGTTCGCTCGGCAAGGAAGAGCAGCGTGACAATCCATTTTGGATTGGCCGACGAAGAGGGCTTTCCACACGATGCCGTCATCGATTTCATCGACAACCAAGTCGATACGGCCACCGGCACGCTGCGGCTTCGCGGTGTTCTCAACAACCCCAAACAGTTTCTCCTGCCCGGCATGTTCCTGCGCGTCCGCGTGCCCATCGGCGAAGCCTACGACACCCTGTTGGTTCCCGAAAAAGCCCTCGGCTCGGATCAAGGACAGAAGTTCGTCTATCTCGTGGACGACCAGAAGAAGGTCGTCTATCAGCGCGTCGTATGCGGGCCCTTGCGAGACGGGATGCGAGCGATTCACGACGGCATCAAGCCGGGTGATCGCGTCGTAGTGAGCGGGCTGCAGCGGATCAAGTCGGGCGACCTCGTCGAGCCGAAGGAGGAGGCAAGTCCTCCACCGAAGGTTGCCGTGCCGGAGCCGCATTCCGAGCCGAAAGTCACACCTGTCGCCAACCGGTCGTAAGTACCGCATAAAAAGTTCACCACCACCACCCACCATCCACGACCCGCCCCCGCTGTGTTTTCACGATTCTTTATCGACCGGCCAATCTTCGCAGTCGTGCTTTCCATTTTAATCGCGCTTGCCGGCACGCTGGCCATTTTCAATCTGCCGCTATCGCAATATCCGCCAGTCACGCCGCCCACGGTGCAAGTCAACTGCGTCTATCCGGGGGCCAGCGCCCAGGTCGTTGCCCAGACCGTCGCCACGGCCATCGAGCAGGAAGTCAACGGCGTCGAGAAAATGCTTTACATGCAGTCCCAATGCACGAACGACGGTGCCTACAATCTGGCGGTGACGTTCGAGCAGGGCGTCAACTTGAATCTGGCCCAGGTTCTCGTGCAGAATCGGGTCAACCTGGCTCTGCCCAAGCTGCCGGACGTATTGAAAAAAACCGGCGTCACAACGCGCAAAATGTCCCCCGACATATTGATGTCGATCAATTTCAACTCGCCCGACGGACGCTACGACCAGCTTTACCTGAGCAACTTTGCCTTAACGCGGGTGCGCGACGAAATCCTCCGCGTCGATGGAGTGGGCGATGTCTTCATCATTGGCCAGCGCGACTACAGCATGCGGATCTGGGTCGATCCCGACAAGATGGCCTCGCGGGGCCTCACGGCAGGCGACGTCGTTACGTCACTTCGCGAACAGAATACGGAGGTGGCATGCGGCTTCTTCGGCCAGCAACCCTCGGCCCCCGGCCAGGAAACGCAAATTAAGCTCTCCACGCGCGGACGGCTTAAGACGCCCGAGGAATTCGCCGAAGTGATTCTTCGCGTGACGCCGCAAGGCCGCGTAACGCGGCTGAAAGATGTTGCTCGCGTCGTACTCGGCAGCAAGAGCGAAGATATCAACTGCAAGCTCGACGGCAAGCAATCGGTGGGACTGCTGGCCTTTCAATTGCCCGACGCAAACGCGCTGGACGTTGCCGCGCGGCTGCACGCAAAGCTAAAAGAACTTTCAAAAACCTTCCCCGAGGGCATTTCGTACGAAACTCAATACGACACCACGCCCTACACGCGACAGTGCATTGCCGAAGTCGTCAAGGCCCTCCGCGATGCAACCATCTTGGTGGCGTTTGTCGTTCTGCTCTTCCTGCAAAACTGGCGTTCGGCAATCATCCCGCTCGCGGCCGTGCCGGTGGCCATCATCGGTACGTTTGCCGTGATGTTCATGTTGGGCTTCAGCTTGAATAACCTGACGCTCTTTGGTCTGGTGCTGGCAATCGGAATCGTGGTCGATGACGCCATCGTAGTCGTCGAGGCCGTCGAGCACAACATTGAAAAAGGCGCGATGCCCCGTGAGGCGACGATGGAGGCCATGCGACACGTCTCCGGGCCGGTGATCGCCGTGGGGCTCGTGCTCAGCGCAGTTTTCATTCCTTGCGCGTTCATTAGCGGTGTGACGGGGCAGTTCTTTCGGCAATTTGCCTTGACGATTGCCGCCTCGACGATCATCTCGACGTTCAACTCCTTGACGCTCAGCCCCGCACTTGCCGCCTTATTCCTGCGACCGCGAGACCGGGAGACCCACGAGCCGCTCCCCCGCGCCGCGTTCGCGCTGCTTGGAGGTTGGCTGGCCTACACCATGCTCGTCGCGCGTTCGACCGATTGGCTCGCAACGCAACTGGGTCCTAATGCACCCGCGCTGCCCACACTTGCGCTGGCTTTGCCGTGGATCGCGGCGGCCTGCGGTGCATTGGCCGGTTGGTTCGCCGGCATTCCGGCCATCGCCGCGCTCCGCTGGGCCTTTGGCCTCTTCAATCGCGGATTCAATAAGGCGACCGATATTTATGCGCGCGCCGTGCGGAGACTGCTGCGAGCCAGCGCGTTGGTGCTGCTGGTCTATGCCGGGCTGCTCGTTCTAACGTGGTGGGAATTCACCATCACGCCCAAGGGCTTCGTCCCCATGCAAGATATGGGCTACGTGTTGGTCAACGTGCAGCTTCCCGACGCTGCTTCGGCGGAACGGACTCGCGAAATTACGCGGCAAGTGCAAACGATTTGCAGCGAAATGCCCGGCGTGCAGCATACTCTTGCCGTTGCCGGCATGTCGTTCTTCAACAATGCCACTTCGTCGATTTTCGGTTCCATGTTCGTGATTCTCGACGATTTTTCCAAGCGCGAGGCACCCGGCTGCTCGGCGGAAGATATCGCCAACAAGCTGCGGGTTGAATGCGCGAAGCGCATCCCCGATGCGCGGGTCGATGTCCTCCCGCCGCCACCGCTGCGCGGCGTCGGACGCACCGGAGGTTTCAAGTTCATCGTCGAGCAACTTGGAGACGCCGACCTGCCTGCGCTGGAACAGGCGATCAACCGGCTTGTGGAAGTGGGCAACAAAACGAAAGCTCCCGGCGACAAGCCGCTGCTCGTCGCGCTTTCCACCGTGTTTCGTGCCAACGCCCCGCAGTTGTTCGTCGATCTGGATCGCCGCGAATGTATGGTGTTGGGCGTCCCGCTCGGCTCGGCCTTCAACACATTGCAAATTTATCTCGGCTCGCTCTACGTCAACAACTTCAATCTATTTGGCCGCACCTGGCAAGTCGTCGTCCAAGCCGATGCACAGTACCGGGATAAAATCGCGGACGTGAAGCGGCTCAAGGTCCGCAATCCGTCCGGCACGATGGTGCCGATCGGAACGTTGGCCACCGTTCGCGAAATCAACGGCCCGCTCATGTTCACGCGCTACAACATGCGCACGGCGGGGGGTATCACCGGCGGCGGAGCGCAGGGCATCAGCTCGCGCCAAGCGATTGAGGCGATGCAGCAAGTCGCCAAAGCCGAGCTTCCGCGCACGATGCAATACGAATGGACGGAAATGGCCTTCCTGGAACTGCAATCCGGCAACACGGCCATGCTCATTTTCGGGCTTGCCGTGGTAACGGTGTTCCTCGTTTTGGCCGCTCAGTACGAAAGCTGGTCGCTGCCGTTGGCGGTAATCCTCGTCGTACCGATGTGCCTGCTCAGCGCCATCATCGGCGTCGGCGCGATTCCCGCCTGCTTGCCGAAATCGATTGTCGGCCTCAATCCGTCGACCGATATCAACATTTTCACACAAGTCGGCTTTGTGGTGCTGGTCGGCCTGGCGAGCAAGAACGCAATTCTCATCGTCGAGTTCGCCAAACGCCGCCGCGAGGAAGGGGCCTCGCGCCATGAGGCGGCCCTCGATGCCTGCCGTTTACGCCTGCGGCCAATCGTCATGACTTCCTTCGCCTTCATTCTCGGCGTCTTCCCGCTCCTGATCGCGCGCGGGGCCGGTTCCGAAATGCGCCGCACCCTCGGCACGGCCGTCTTCAGCGGCATGCTCGGCGTTACGTTCTTCGGCCTTATCCTCACGCCCGTGTTTTTCAACGTCGTGGATGCAGCCAGCGGCGCACGCTTCTTCCAATCGCGAACGTGGCATTGGTTTCGCTACATAACGCTGGGAAGATTCATAATGGAACCGCTGCTCGCGCGTCAATCCAGGGATTGCAAATTGCAAAATGAAGAACTAACACCCGACCCCTGAACCCTTTCCCCACTCGTCTTTCCCCAATCCACCTTCCCTTCATGTTTTCCAACTTCTTCATCCACCGCCCGATCTTTGCCTCCGTACTGTCGATCATCATTACGCTCGCTGGCGGGATCGCGGTTTGGACGTTGCCGATCGCGCAATACCCGGAAATCACGCCGCCGACGGTCGAGGTCTCGGCGATGTATCCTGGTGCCGACGCCCGCGTGGTGGCCGATACGGTGGCTGCTCCCCTCGAACAGCAGGTCAACGGCGTCGAAGGCATGTTATATATGTCGTCGCAATGTACGAACGACGGGGCCTACACGCTCACGGTCACTTTTCGACTGGGCACCGATTTGAACATGGCGCAGGTGCTGGTGCAAAACCGCGTAGCCTTGGCCCAGCCGACGCTGCCCGACCTCGTCACCCGCAAGGGCGTCACGGTGAAAAAGAAGTCGCCGGCCGTGTTGATGATCGTCAATCTCTTTTCGCCCGACGCAAGCCGCGACAATCTCTATCTGAGTAACTACGCTACGATCCAGCTTCGCGACGAACTGGCCCGTTTGCAGGGCGTCGGCGATATCACGTATCTAGGCCAGCGCGACTACAGTATGCGGCTCTGGCTCGATCCGGAAAAGATGATGAAGCTGCAACTTTCGGCCAACGACGTTGTGTCGGCCATCCAACAGCAAAACGCCCAGGTCGCTGCCGGCCAGATCGGCCAGCCGCCTGCTCCGGTGGGCCAAGTCTTTCAATATACGATGACCACGCTGGGGCGGCTTTCCGATCCGGACCAGTTCCGGGAAATGATGCTTAGGACCGATGCCGACGGCCGCATCGTCCGGATGAAAGACGTCGCTCGGATCGAAATGGGTGCCCAAGGCTACGATCAGACTTGCACGCTGGACGGCCACCCCTCGGTCGCACTTTCAGTCTACCAGTTGCCCGGCACGAATGCGCTCAAAACGGCCGATCTCGTCCGGGCGAAGATGGAAGAATTAAAAGCTCGCTTCCCGAATGGCGTCGACTACGCCATCGTTTACGACACCACACCGTTTATTACCGAATCGATCTATGAAGTCTTCGTCACGCTCATTGATGCGGTATTGCTCGTCGCTTTCGTCGTGCTGCTGTTCTTGCAGAACTGGCGATCGGCGGTGATTCCGCTCGTGGCCGTGCCGGTAGCCGTCGTCGGCACATTTGCAGTGATGGCCGCGATGGGCTTCAGCCTGAACAACCTCACGCTTTTCGGCCTGGTGTTGGCCATCGGCATCGTCGTCGACGACGCGATCGTGGTCGTCGAGGCGGTCGAGCATCATATTGAAGGCGGCCTGTCGCCGCGCGATGCCACGATCAAGGCCATGAGCCAGGTCTCCGGCCCCGTGATTGCCGTCGGCTTGGTCCTCAGTGCGGTCTTCATCCCATGCGCCTTCATCAGCGGCATCACAGGCCAGTTCTTCCGCCAGTTTGCCTTGACGATTGCCGTCTCGACGGTGATTTCCGCCTTCAATTCGCTTACGCTCAGCCCGGCGTTGTCGGCGATGCTACTGCGGCCGCGCGAGCAAGGCCGCGGCAAAGTTTTGCCGCTCGTCATCTATCCGTTCCTAGGAGCGGGACTCGGATATCGCTTCCTGGCTCCTTGGCTCACTTCGTTGTGCAACGGACTGCACTTACCGGGACCGATGCCGCTGTCGGTATTGAATCCGCAACAGCCGGGCTTCGCGGTTAAGGTGGCAATTGTCACCGCATTGGCCGGCGCAATCGGCCTACTTATCCTGGCTCGGCCGCTGAATTTCATCCTCGGCCACACCTTCCGCTGGTTCAACGTCGCCTTCAATCGGGCAACGGACGGCTATGCCTGGGGCGTGGGACGACTGTTGCGTCTGAGCGTACTCGTGCTGCTCGGCTATGGTGGGCTGCTCTACCTGACGTGGTGGAGTTTCGGCAAGGCCCCGTCCGGCTTCATCCCCATGCAGGACAAAGGCTACTTGCTCGTCAATGTGCAACTTCCGGATGCCGCGAGCGTGCAGAGGACGCAGCGCGTTATGGCCCGCATCGACAAGATCGCACACGACATGCTAGGCGTGAAACATACGGTTGCCGTGGCGGGGCAGTCGATCTTGCTGGGGGCCAACGCACCGAACTTCGGCGCACTCTATGTGATGCTCGACGATTTCCACGACCGCACCGCGGCATCGCTCGGCAGCGATCGTATCGCCCGCGATCTGGAGGCCAAGATTCACGACGAGATTGCCGATGCCATCGTCGGCGTTTTTGGGGCGCCGCCGGTCGATGGACTGGGCACGGCGGGCGGCTTCAAGATCGTCGTCGAAGATCGAACCGATACCGGATCCGCTGCCGACCAAGAGGCCGCCTTGCAAACGGCAGGCGAGCGGATCGTCGCGGCAGGCCGAAAGGGCGGGGACACCTTGCAGGGACTATTTAGCAGCTTCCGCGCCGATACGCCGTGGCTCTTCCTCGATATCGACCGCGACCAAGCGCGAATGCTCGGCGTGTCGCAGAGCGAACTTTTCAGCGCGCTGCAGGTTTTTCTCGGATCGCTCTACGTCAACGATATCAACTGGCAAGGCAGAACCTGGCAGGTCAACGTACAAAGCGACGCTAAATTCCGCCAGCAGGCCGAAGACATCAAGCAGCTTTCCGTCCGCAGCAGCACCGGCCGCATGGTGCCGCTCAATACGGTGGTCAAGTTGAAGCCGGTGAGCGGGCCGGTGATGATCTATCGCTACAATATGTACCTTTCCGCCCCCGTGAACGGCGGCCCCGGCCCCGGCGTAAGCTCCGGCGACGCGATCCGCTTCATGGAAGGCGTTGCCCAAAAAGAAACCGGCCGCGTTCGCGGGCTGCGCGGCGAATGGACCGAGTTGGCCCTGCTTCAACTTCAAACGGGCAACACGGCGATGATCGTTTTCGTACTCGCCGTGGTGCTGGTATTCCTGGTGTTGGCCGCGCAGTACGAAAGCTGGTCGCTGCCGCTGGCCGTGATCCTCGTCGTGCCGATGTGCCTCCTCTGTTCGATCGCCGGCGTAATCTTCGCCAAGCTCGACGTCAACATCTTCACGCAGATCGGCTTAGTCGTCCTCGTCGGACTGGCGTGCAAGAATGCAATCTTGATCGTCGAATACGCCAAGCGGCAATCGATGGCCGGGCTATCGCGGCACGAGGCAACGCTGGAAGCGTGCAGGCTCCGTTTGCGGCCCATCGCAATGACTTCGCTGGCCTTCATTCTCGGTGTGGTGCCGCTCGTCATCTCCGCCGGGGCCGGGGCCGAAATGCGCCGCACGCTCGGCACGGCCGTCTTCGCCGGCATGCTGGGTGTGACCCTGTTCGGCATCTTCCTTACGCCCGTGTTTTACAACGTGATCCAGTGGTTCAGCGAGTGGCAAGCGGCCCGCGCGGAGGTAGCGTCGGACGAGCGTTCGACCAGCTTCGATTTACCGGTTCGTACGGTTTAGATTCAAAATGGCGTAACCGTTCACGGGGTTCTTGCCCATTCATATCATGCACCGGGCGAAAAGCCCCTCATGCCGCCGCGCGATATGTAAGCCCACCCGCGGCCGATCGCGGCTGCCGCTGCCCGCGCACGGGGGCATGTCGCGAAACCACGGCTCGTAGATCGCCGCGAACCGTTCCTTGAGCCGCCGCTGATTGCGGCCGTGATAGGAGAAGGCGAATCCCGGAAACGCCCCCGCCTGCACATTTTCATCCAACCCACCGTACACATCACGCTCCGCGTGATGTGTATTGCGCTCATCTCGCGGAGCCAGATGAATACTCTGCTCCACGCCCGCACAATACTCGTCGATCTCCCGTTGGTCCTCGAACACCACCGGCCCGCAAATATCGG
>JANXOJ010000071.1 GCA_025353625.1 Planctomycetota bacterium
ATTGGCCGTTCTCCCAGACAATTGCCATACATGCAGAAAGCCTTGCGTAACTACCTATTACGCAAGGCTTTATGAAGTGGAGGATACAGGGATCGAACCTGCGACCTTTTGCATGCCATGCAAACGCTCTCCCAACTGAGCTAATCCCCCATTGCGGCGAATTCACCTTTTGGGCAGCCGAGACTGGTTTTCCAGCCATCACTGCAAAGCTGAGCTAATAAGTTAGCAGCCCGACCACAACCTGTCAACAGATGCTATTGGCAAAAATCGGCTACGAATTACTTGCTTTTTGATTGTCGTTTTAATTCGCGCTCAAACGGACCTGCGGCATGGCGTGTAGCGCGGCGTGCGTTTGAAGCAGCCACTGGGGTATCTGCTCCCGAAATGGCGAGGAGGCGATCGCTGGCCCAAGATCAACTTCAGCCGCGTGGGCCGCATTGAGGCCCGGGAACCAATGCCCGCCATTGCCGAGAAGGTTATACCGCATCGTGCCGTATTCGACCATGTCGTAGGCCAAGTAAAGATTCCGCAGCCAAAGAATGACGGCGATGTTGATCTTGCCGGGGCAATGCTGCCATGCAGGCAAACCTTCGGCAATGCGGTCGGCGGCATCTTCTCCGACCGCTTCGATCATCGCACAACGCCATCGCTTTTCGATCGTCGGCAACAGTTCCTCCGCGCGTTCCAGCAACGGAATTGCATCGCACGGCAGGTCGAAATCGGTGGGCCGCGCGGCACCGATGCTCAAGGTGTGAACCTGCGGTCTCGAAAGACAGAAGAGGGCATTAAAAACCAGCGGATGCAGCGGCTCGCACAGCGACGTCACTTTTGCCGACGGTTTATAAAGCATGCCCCCTTTATCGGAAGGGCTGATGATGAAAACGCCCATGTCGGCCCGCGCGGCCGCCTCGATGGCCGCCCAGTTTTGCTGAAAAATATAATACCAATGTAGGTTGATGTAATCGAATCCACCGTCGGCTTCGTGGGCGATGGCCGCCTGGATGACATCGATCGAGCCGTGGGTCGAAAAACCGACGTGGCGAACCTTGCCCCGTTTAACCAATTCTCGCGCTGCCGCCAAACACCCGCCGGGCCGCAGTGCCCACCAAAGCGTCTCGTGGTCGTTGATGCCGTGTAGGCCGAGCAAATCGACATACTCCAGACCGAGCCGAGCGAGCGAATCGTTAAAGTCGTCGAGGAACTGCCGCGGATCTTGCTGGGGCGCGATCTTGGTCTGCACGATCAAATCGGCACGCGGTAGGCGCGCGAACAAGCGACCGAGCTGCCGCTCCGACGAGCCGTAGCCGCGGGCCGTTTCAATATGATTGATGCCGAGTGCCAGCGCGCGGAGGATGGTCGCTTCCAGGTTGGCCTGATTGTCGGCGGGCACGTTCGCTAGCGGCACGTCCTGCCATTGAAACTGGTAGCGCATGCCGCCGCAAGTCAGCACCGGCATGCGAAGTTCCGTTCTTCCAAAGCGTCGATATTGCATAGTCGAGTCGTGTCGCTAGGTGGTGTGGGACGAACCGCGAGGTCCGTCCTACAAGGTGCCGCGCATATCGCGACGAGGCGAGTTCCCTTGCTCCTCGCAATCGCCTTAAATCAAAAACGTCGCGACCGCACTGCGAGGTGCGTTGGGGGTCTTAGCGGATCAGCTTCTTAACTTCCGCCTCAAGTTCGGTCGTTGGCGTATTTCGACTGACGACCTTGCCATCGGCATCGACCAGGATCATCGTAGGCACGGTGATGATGCCGAGCATCGTAGCGGGCCGGCTATCCTGACCACCCTCTTCAAAGATTTGCTGCCAAGGCAACGGATTCTCGCTCAAATAGGCGTTGAGCTCCTTGGCACTGTTGTCGAGGCTTACGCCGATGATATCGAACGACTTGCCGTACTTGGTCGCAAGTTGCTTGAGGTTGGCCATGTCGTTCTTGGCCGGCACGCACCAACTGGCCCAATACTGTACCACCACGACCTTGCCCCGATAACTGGCCAGATCGACGCGACCACCGGTAAGCCCCTTGCCGCTGATGTTGATGGGCTTGCCGACGCATTCGAGCCGCAATGCCGCGCCGGCCGCCTTTTTGGCCTGCGATGAATCGGCAAAATCGTGGCCGATTCGTTCGTACCACTTCTTGGCGTCGTCGTCCTGCCCGGCGTATTCGCGATTGTTGCCGAGTTGCAGCATCGCCTCGGCCGCGTCGGGGCTCGTTGCATAGTCGGCGACGAACTGTTCGAGGTTCTTCAGATATTCGGCCTGAATTTTCGCAAAATCGGCCTTGGGTTCCGAGATCGCTCGCGCGTAGCCGGCCGTGAGCATGCGGATTTTTACGTAGGCCGCCAAATTCGTGTCGGAATCCTTTTTGGCCTTTTCAAAAAGGGCCTGCAGTTGCGTCTCGCCCTCGACAATCTTGCCGGTTTGCACGCCGGCACCCAGCGTATCGGCTAGTTGGCGGAGCCAAGCGTTGCGTTCGTCCGCCGTCTTCGCCTGATCGGCCAACTTTTGGATGATCTCAACTCTGCGTGCGTCGCCCGGCTCCATGCCTTCCATTTCGGAAATCATCTTCTGGGCTTCATCGTTGGGTACGTTGGCAGACTGGTTGCGAGTGGCGGCCGACGATTGGAAGAAGAATCCGGCGGCAGCAACTTCCGGTTGACCTTCGCCGCTGACGATCGGAGTATCGATCGTTTTCCAGGTGCTGCCCACGCGAACCAACGTGCCGATCTGCACTTGAGTGTGTTTGTCGCCCGTTTGTACGATTGCCATAACGTTCTCGTACACTTCAAGATCGCGCGTCGAGTCGTCGGTGCCCGCCGGAACAATGCCCGGCCGGTTGCCACTGAACTGCACCCACTTCGAGTCGGGCGTGATGGCCCGCTGCCGCTCGATGAGGGCGCGGAATTCAGTTCCCGATTTTTCGATCTTGGCTGCCAGTGCATCGGCCTTGGCCTTGCCCAGCCCGAGCGACTGCAATTCGCTGCTGGTTAGAAGCAATCGGGCAAAGCGATCGGCATCGCTCTTGGCAATGGCGGCGACGATTTCGGCGGTCGCCTCCTCGGCGGAGATGATCTTCCATGAAGTTACCTTGCCATCGCCGGCCGCATCGACGCCCCACCGCGTGCCGGCCGTGTTGAGCCAGCGGAACTCATCGGCCTTGCCGGTCGATTTGGCGGCGATGTCGCGGTAGACCTCGACGCCGTCCTTGTAATAGCTCCACTGATCGACGACGTTGTCGCCGTTCGTATCGAGGAACTTTCGCAAGATGACGCCTTCGGGACTTTCGATAACCCAACCGATGTGGCCTTCAAACTTTTTGGCCGATATTTTACAGCGTGGAATCTCCTCGGCCTTGGGGCGATCGTAATCGACGCCGTCCTGGGTCGGGGCAAGCTTCAATGCCTGCGAGGCGGATGGGGTCGCGGCGTTGGTTTGCGACGCACAGAACCCTGCCAAAGCACAGGCCGCGAATAGAAAGCCAGATATCGCAATTGGTTTCATGGTATCGTTCCTTCAATCAATGGGGGCAATTTACTAGGGTACGTGAATCGACTTCCCTCGCCCGCTGAGGAGGGAGGGGCACGGAGTCTGGGGAGTGACAACCGGCCCTGTGCCGCACCGACATATTAAGCATGGTCCATTTTCTTGGCTAAAAGGTCAAGGCCACAGGCTGGAAAAGGATGGCAATGAACTGAGGATTTCACGCAAAGGCGAGAAGGGGGGAAAGGGAAAACTGGATAGGATTTGGTGGGGAAACGCCCGTTGGACTGTTGGCGGCCTCAGCTTCGCGTGGAGCCTCCCCCCCGAATGGATTTATCTCGGCGAAATGCTTGCCTACACGGTTGTAATCGGGCGCATTGACGTTCGTTCGTCGAGGTAGACGATCGTTTTGCCGATTCAATTGTGGCGCGTTCTCCGCAAAAGGGAATTTATTCCATTTTTCAACCTATTTTGCAAGACTGGAATAGATTCCGATCTACGTATTATTTATGCGAAATCGACTCGGCAGCAGGCAGCGTTTTATTGGTCGAGCCTTGGTGAGATGCGGCACTACGACTCTGGCGAGAATTTGGCCATTCTGTACTTGCCCCTCGATGAAGCCGCCTTGCAGTCTTTCCATCGGTGAGGCCCCAATTCGATACGTTTGTACTGATGAAGCGATCCATCCAAATCCCGGAAGAGCCATTTGTTCTTCGGTTCTAAAGCGTGAACGCCAACGCGACTATTCCAGAACCACCGCCAACTCTTCTCCCGCAGCCATCGTGACTTCCCCGACAAGCGCGATCGTCGCCCGACCGTCGTTGACCGTCAGCTTGGCTCCGACGGACGTGCCGGCAAGTGTGACCGTCGCCTTGGTTGGATGACTACCGGCGGCGGGCACGATGGACAGCGTCTTCAATTGTAACGTGCCCCATTTTATCGCAACGGCCGCATTGACCTCATGGGCCGTTTGCTTTTGCGAGAACGTGCCCCAGCCCTCCGCCGCAGTGAAAGCGGCACGGAAGTTCTCCGGCGAAAGACGCGGGGCGAAAGCCAGATGCCGCTTGGGGCCGTGATATTCAAAACCGCACGCCGCCAAGTAAACTCCATAGCTGGCCATCGAACGGGAGTAGTGGTCGCC
>JANXOJ010000373.1 GCA_025353625.1 Planctomycetota bacterium
TGCACCGACAAACGCCCTGGTGTTCCTGTTTATTGCCCATATTTTGCGGCTTGCCTGTCGAGGCGTATCCCGGTTTGGCCAACGAAAGCAGGCAGCCCAGGAAAAAAAGGGGCACAAAGTCGCGCCAAGTTGCCGGATGATCGCCTCGACAGGCAAGCCGCAAAATATGGGCAATAAACAGGAACACCAGGGCGTTTGTCGGTGCATCGGCCGAAAGCGACGGCAGCAAATAGATCGACATCGGCATCACCGCCAGGGAAACGACCAAGCATTTCATGGCGGGTAGCGTGCGGATTGCCAGCCAGAAGACAAACACGGACGCAAGCAAATTCGCGAGCCGGCCGGCATAGAAGCAAACGATTACCGATCGCGTGCAGACGCGCGCGAGGAGAATTCCCGCCGCCTGAGGCAAATAGGGCAGAGGCGAATAGACGGCCGTATTGGAAAAACTTATGAAAACGCGGGCGTCCGGGTCAATACTCCCTTCTCGAATCCATTGAAATTGCAGCCGGCGGCGGGAGACACCGCTCGAAGCCGACCGAAGCTCCACCTCCGGGGGGCCCTCAATCCGTCGCAGGCTCTCGGGCAGTCGTCCTCCAGTTCGGCCATGCTCCCTATTCGGATAATTGGGAACATTGCCGGTCATTTTCAGAGGAAATAGGACGCCCTCGGAAATCTGATAGGCACGATAGAAATGTTCACCTTCATCGGGCACCTGTAGCGGTGGAGTCAGAAGGAGCAAAATCAATCCAAAAGGAATCGCCAAGGCGACAAATAGCCCTTCCGGCCGTAGCATGCCCCTGAGCAAGTTTCTCATACAGAAACTACTTCTTAATCAAATCCTTGACCGTCATGCCCGACGGGATCATCGGCAGGACGTGCTCTTGGTAGGGCACCTGCACGTCGAGCAGATAGGGGCCGGTGGAGTCGATCATTTCGAGCAGAGCGTCGCGGAGTTCGGCCTTCTTCACGACGTGGCGGGCACCCCATTGGAAGCCTTTGGCGATGGCGACGAAATCGGGATAGCGGTTCTCCGGCGTGATGCCGTCGCCCAGGCCGCGTGCCTCGGGGTGATCGATGGGGCCTAAGTAGGTTTGTGCCCGGTTGGAAGCGTGGAAGCGGTCTTCCCACTGCACCACCATCCCCAGGTGCATGTTGTTCAAGAGCAGCACTTTCACCGGCAGCCGTTCCGTGAAGCAGGTCGCCATCTCCTGGATGTTCATGAGAAAACTGCCGTCGCCGTCGACGTCGATCACCAATGCTTGCGGATTGGCGGCCATCGCCCCCATCGCGGCCGGCAGGCCGAAGCCCATCGTGCCCAAACCCGCGCTGGAAAGCCAGCGTCGCGGGCGGGGGAACTTGTAATACTGGGCGGCCCACATCTGGTGCTGCCCCACGCCGGTGGCCACGACGGTGTCGCGATCCTTGGTCAGTTCCCACATCATATCGAGGGCATGCTGCGGGAGGATGCCGTCGAAATCGCGGTCGTAATCGAGCGGGTCTTCCTTCTTCCAGGCGTCGATTTTGCGGTGCCACTCGCTGAGGTCGGCGGGTGGCTGGACGATCTTGTTCAACTCGGCCAGGGCGTACTTCACATCGCTGGCAATCGGCAGTTGGCACTTCTTGATCTTGTTGATCTCGGAAGGATCGACGTCGATATGCACAATCGACGAACGCGCGGCGAACTCCGAGACCTTGCCGGTGACGCGATCGTCAAACCGCACGCCGAAGGCCAGCAGCAAGTCGGCGTTATCGACCGCATAATTCGCATAGACGCTGCCGTGCATACCGAGGAAGCTTAGCGATAGCGGATCGTCGCCGGGGAAGGCTCCCAGGCCCATGATGGTGGTCGTGATCGGAATCCCCGTCTTGCGAACCAGTGCGGTCAACTCTTCGGACGCGCCGGAAGCGATGACGCCGCCGCCGGCATAAATCACCGGCCGCTTCGAGCGCGCAATCATGGCAGCCAACTCGGCAATCTGCGCAGGCGTGGCGCGATGCTGCTCGAGGATATAGCCGGGCAGATTCATCGGCGCGTTGTAGTCGGGAACGAACTGGGCAAGCTGCACGTTTTTGGGTAGGTCGATCAGCACCGGGCCGGGCCGACCCGTCATGGCGATATGAAACGCCTCCCGCATCACCCGTGCGAGGTCTTTGATATCGGTCACCAGGTAATGGTGCTTCGTCACGCTGCGGCAGACTTCGACGATCGGCGTTTCCTGGAAGGCGTCGGTGCCGATGACGGCGGTACTCACCTGTCCGGTGAGGGCCAGCATGGGGATGCTATCGAGCTTGGCGTCGGCGATGGTGGTAACGAGGTTCGTCGCGCCGGGGCCGCTCGTGGCCACGCAAACGCCAATCTTGCCCGTGCTCCGCGTATAGCCCTGGGCGGCAAACCCGCCCCCTTGCTCGTGACGCGGCAGGATGACGCGAATTTTATCGCGAAACCGCGTGAAGGCCTGGTGCAGCGGCATACTCGCCCCGCCGGGGTAGGCAAATATCGTGTCGACGCCATGATTGACCAGCGACTGAACCACGATGTCCGCCCCATTGACCGGCGAGAGGGCATTCGGAAGCGAGCAGGCGGCATTTCCGGCAGCGTTGCCGGCGGCACTTGTCGGGCTATTGGGCTTGGCCAGGATCATGGAAAACCTCGTCCGTTTGGATCGTAAGGATACTCAGGTACAGAATTTGCGCTAAACGTTCCATTCTAACGCATGACAGCAGGGAACTCAAGCGGCCCTTCCATGAGAGGGGGGCTGCAAAGTCCGAGAATTGCCGTTGCTGAAATTGTAGTGCGGGCGTCTGACTACCTTCTTCCTCCTCTGCCGGTTAAAATGGACCCATGAGCAACTTCGTCGATATCTCGTTTGAATGTATGCCGCTGCGGTCGGTGGGCCGGTTGGATGTGCCGCTCGACGCTGCGCCGGAATGGATTGACTTTGCTAAGCGGGTTCGCCGCGCGTTGACCAAGCACGGCCAATTTAATACGTACTATCTGCACGATGCCCATTGCATCTTCCATTTGACCAACGACGAAAAAATCGGCATGGTCGGGTTTCGCTTCGAGGGCGTGATTCTGACCGACGCCGACGACTTGCGAACGCTCAATTGCGATCTGGAAATCGATTTGGAAACCGAAGTTTGCGATTGGTTGACCGCCGACGCCATGAACTGGCTGAAAGAATCGGCCGGCCACGCCATCCGGATCGAGTTCGACCGCTATATTCATGCCGGCGACTTGCGGGCCACACTTGAGCGGTTGGCAAAACTTCGCGCCGATAGTGACGCCCACGGCGGCTTCCTCGGCATGGGGCTGTAACACAAAGGCGGAAAGACGAAGGCGAAAGGATGAAGGCGGGGGGATGACTGTGGACCAAAACGGGGGCAAATCTGCCGATGAAAGCCCACTTTCTCCGTCCCTATTCCCCCTTCGCGACCGTCGCGTTCTCGTTACGCGGCCCGGCGAGCAGGCCGTTGAACTTCGCAACCTCCTAACCGCCCTGGGTGCCGAAGTTCTCGAACAGCCGGGCATCACCGTTGCCGATCCGCCCGACTGGTCGCCGGTCGATGCTGCGTTGTCTCGCATCGAGAGCTACGACTGGCTCGTCTTTTCCAGCGGAAATGGCGTACGGCGGTTGCTCGATCGATTGGGGGCCTGCGGCGGAAGCGTCGGTCAGCTTGCGCATCTGAAGTTTGCCGCGATTGGGCCGAGTACGGCGGCCGAGATGCTTCGATTTGGCCTGAAAGCGGAGATCGTACCTGCCGAATATCGCGCCGAAGCTCTTGCGGCGGCACTCGCGCCACATGCGACCGGCAAGCGGTTCCTGCTGGCCCGAGCCAATCGCGGACGGCCCGTTCTGCCGGACGAGCTTTCAGCGGCGGGCGGTATCGTCGAGCAGATCGTCGTGTATGCGACTTATGATGTTGAAACGGCCGATCCAATCGTCGCCGCGGCACTTGCGGCAAGAACTATTGATTGGGTAACCGTGACCAGCTCGGCCATTGCACGTGCGATTGTCGGTCTCTTCGGCGAGTCGTTGCACCGCACCCGGCTGGCAAGCATCAGCCCGGTGACTTCGCAGACATTGCGCGAGTTGGGCCATCCGCCGGTAGTCGAAGCGCGCGAATATACGATGGCCGGGCTGGTCGATGCGATGGCGGCCGGCGGGCCTTGATGCGCCCATCGCGCTGCGGCAGATGCGTACGTTATTGCGAGCCGACCTTTATTTCCAGCCGCGCAACCGCGCCGCCACGGGAGGGGTGCGCGCTGGTACGCCCGATGGAACGCCTGACGGTGGGCCAAAGCGAAGATTCGGGTCGCCGAGATCGACCGGCGGCGAACCGGGATAAACGGCAGTGGGCAAAGTCCAAAGTTCGGCTGGATTGCCTTGCGGTTGATTCACGGCGACCGCGCCGAGGTCCACCCGCAGCGAGAATTTTGCCTCGGGACATTCCACTTGCACCGCCGTCGGAATGTAAATGCCGGTCTGTGGATCGCACCGATAGCCCTCGGCCGTCGAGCGGGCACGCAACCGCCCGCGCGGGTCGAAAATCTGCTGTTCCACGACCCAGCCGCTGGTGGCATCGACTACCGTGACCTTCATGTTGGGGCCGTCGGGCGATTCGCGAATCGTGCGGATTTGCAGGCGGTTATTTTTGTCGGGATAGGGGCCTTGATGCGGCAAGCTGGGATCGAGTTGGACCGTGCCCAAGGCTTCGATCAGCCAGTTCGGCTCGATGGGAATGATCGCACGGGCTTGGCTCGTGGCGAACTGTTCGTGGCGGCAGAAATAGAGGGCCGGCGGCTGATTCCGCTTGACCCAGAACCAGAAAATCTGATCGTTGCTGCCGAGATCGACTTCGGACCCCGTCACGGCCGTTTCGGCAATCAGGCGAAAATAGCGCGGCCGCTGGAAAGCGATTTTGGCCCGCAGCGTCGGATAGCCCGAGCCGCTGATCGAGGCCGACGTGCTAGAAAGCGTCTGGATTTGCGAGTTATTGCGATTCACGGCCGCGATGACTTGTTCCAGTCCGGCACCCGGCGGCAGCACCTGCGGCACCTCTTGCCGAATCGCCGTCAACCGCTGCATCCACGCGCAACCGCCAGCCATCGCATAGGCCGCGAGTGCAAGTGAGATCAGGGTTTTTCGCAAAATGCTTCCGTGCATCGAACGCTCCATCCGGCAATCGGCCCCCTTCACCTCTCCAACAACTTCGTCAGCACCTGCTGAATCTCCTCCACGCGGGCCGCGTCCGGTGCCACGGCCGGCACTTCATAGGATATATCGCGTCGAGGGCAATACAGCATCAGTTTCTTGCGACCTTCGTCATCGTGCTGTTCTTCCATCCGCATCACACGACGGCGAACCAGAAGCAACGCCAGCACATAGCGCATATCCGACCGCTCGGGCTGTTGGGCCAGCTCGTCGAAAAAATTTAGCAGCACATCGTTCGGTGCCCAATACGATCGCCGCGCCGTTTGGTCCGGCATCTGCGATTTCCACCAGCCCACATTGCCTTGCGGCGGCCCCTGCCACGCTTCCTTGGAATAGTCGCACCGCTTCAACTCGGCCCCCGAGGCAAAAAGGGCCGAAAAAAACGGCTCGCCCGGCGCGAACTCCCGGCCCGTTGACGTGCAACACTTCGCCGATCGTTCGATTTCATAGTCCATAATCGAGCCTGGTATTCCCTATCGGGCAGAAAGCTACCCGAAATGGTTGTTGGACTCAAGGCGTTTCGGGAAATATAACCCTTGAC
>JANXOJ010000139.1 GCA_025353625.1 Planctomycetota bacterium
CGTCGTTGTGACGATCGTTGACATCCGGGGTGATAAAGTACGTCTTGGGATTGAAGCCCCGAACGAAATTCCAGTCCATCGCCAGGAAGTCTATGAAGCGATCAAACGCGATGGCCGGCGATCGCCCGCAGCCGAAAGCCCAGTCGTAAGCCCAGTCGTAAGCCCAGCCGTGCCGCAGATGGACAAGAACGGAACAGGATCGTAGCCCGAAGGTGGCACGATCGAGTTCATTCGTGGCGGAAAGCGTCGAACCGTGGACAACGCTTATCGATGTTCTCGATCGGTTCGCAAAGTGCTCCATTCCCTGCTCCAGCCATCCTACGGTGCGCTTATTGGACCGTCATTCAAAGCATGTCATTTCCACTGCGGTTTGCATCGATTACGTCGACCTTGCCGGATCATCCATCACTCGGGAAATGATTCTGCGGATTTAGCTGAAATTGCGGACAAGAAAGGTCGAGAAACACAAAAGCGGCAAACGGTGGTAGATAAGAAAATCAATTCATCTTTCCTAAAGTCCGCAATTACCCAAGTCGATAATAGACAATAGTATTTAGCGTTGGGCTGAAACCACGTGATCGCGCTCGAGCAATGCGTTGGCCTCCGGAGGCTGAATCCATTGCGAAGACTAGCTTTCGGCGTGGGGATGGCATCGTCAGGACGACTGGCCGGTTGACGCCTTGTTGGCGACAGCGAGCCCGCTTTTTTGGAGATTGGACTGGAGCGTTGACTCCGGGTCGGTGAAGCCCCTGCTTACCGGCGATCGAGAGACCGAAACATTTCCGGAAAAGTGAATCCCCGCACTCCGGTAACACATTCTTTTTCGAAAGAGAAACTGACATGACCCGAATTAATACGAACATTAGTTCGTTAACCGCCCAAAACACCCTGTCTTCGTCGAATGCCAGCTTGCAGCAGACCCTGACTCGCTTGAGCACCGGTCTTCGCATCAATTCCGGCAAAGATGATCCTGCCGGCTTGATCGCCGCGAACGAGTTGGGCAACGATATTAAGAGCAGTCAGCAAGCGATTGCCAACAGCCAGGTTGCCAATCAGTTGATTTCCACGGCAGATAGCGCCTTGGGCCAAATCAGCTCGCTCTTGACCGATGTGAAGGGCCTCGTCAATCAGGCTTCCAACACGGCCGTATTGAGTGCCAGTCAGATCGCGGCCAACCAGTTGCAGATCGATTCGTCGCTGGACGCCATCAACCGCATCTCGCAGACGACCAACTTCCAAGGGCAGAAACTGCTCGACGGCAGCCTTGGCTTCATCGTCGGCAAAGACACCGGGTTTGGCAAGGTACAGGATCTCCAAGTCAATCAAGCCAACTTTGGCACGCAATCGAGCGTGGCCATCGATATCAAAGTGACCGGCCTTGCCAAGCAGGCCCAGGTCGGCGCGACGGTCAACGACGGCGTCTCGTCCGACGTCAAGGCGACCGCACACCTTAGCTTCGCCGACGCCAGCAGCCTTACGATCCAGGCTTCCAGCACTGGCACGACCTCCAACGGTATCCGCATCAAGTTCACGGAGAGCGGCACGATCGGCGCGGGCAACGGCAGCGCGGCCTTCGATTCGTCCAGCCAGACGTTGAACATCACCGTTGCCAATACCGGCACCACCACGGCGACGACGATTGCCAACGCCATTACCTCGGGTACCGATTTTACGGTAACGGCCCACTCGACCGGTGCTACCGGCTTCGTCCACGGCACCGACAGCCCGACGCTTGCCACCAACACGATTTCCACCGGCGATGCGGGGAACCTCACGGTCACATCGCTGATTCCCGGTGCCAACACGGCCAACGTATTGTTCGTCTTGGGCGATGCCACGGGCGGCCCAACGGTGTCGGTCGATAGCAGCAATAACCTCAGCATTACGGTCAACGACTCGAAGCACAACGGCGGCGTCACAACCCTCGCCTCGATTTCGGCTGCCATCAATGCCTACAAGGACACGTCGGGGCGCCAAGTCTACTCGTCCAACGTCAACGTTGCCGGTACCGTGAACACGGCGGTCAATGCCACGACACGGCTTGCCGCCGACGGTACGGCGGTCGCGGCCAAGGTTGACTCCTCGACCGCTCTTGCCATCGCTAACGGCCCCACGATTACCTTCAAGGCCCTCGGTGCAGCGGCCACCGGTGCCCGCATCGTATTTAGCAAGGGTGGTGCCGGGTCGGAAAGCGCCGTATACGACTCGACCGCGAATGGCGGAAAAGGTCAGCTTACCGTGAACCTCGACGATGTTTTCGGCGGCGGTGCCCTCAACGGTACATATTCAAAGGCCGATTTACTTTTCCTCATTAACGGTGCCACGGCCACCAGCGGTCCGAATCCGTTTAAGGCGCTTGTCGCCGGCGACATTAGCACGGCCAGCATCGATACGACGTTGGTCGGCGTCCTGCCGACTTCTGCCGTTGCGACGGTGGTCACCGGCACCGACGGTGCCTTGAACGCAGTCAACGGTGCCCTTGCGGGCGGCGGCATCGGCGGCCAGTTTGGCATCGGCGGCGGTACCACGGCCGGCACCGGCACCTCGGGCCTTGCCGCAGACCTTACGCTGCAAATTGGAGGCAATTCCGGCAGCCAGATATTGTCGTTCGGCAAAGGCACCACGGCGGCCCAGGTGGCTTCGGCCTTGAATCAGATCAGCGATTCTACCGGAGTCTCGGCTTCCACCGAAGGCGACCAGCTCGTCATCAAGTCGACCGACTACGGCAGCGCGGCCTTTGTGAACGTGAAGATCGTCAGCGAAGGGACGGGCGGTGCGTTCGGAAGCACGCTCAGTGGAACCCACGGCAACGGCTCGGATATTTCGGCCACGGTGAACAACGTAGCCGCGACGGGAACGGCCAACACGGTCTCGTTCAATACCTCCAGCTTGGCCTTTTCGGCCGCACTCGATCCGACGAAAGTTAGCCTTGGCGACGACATCAAGTTCAACCTCAACGGCGGCGGTGCCTTGTTCCAACTCGGTCCCGACGTTCAGTCCAGCGAGCAGGCTCGCTTGGGAATCCAGAGCGTCGATACGAGCACCTTGGGCGGCACGGTCGGTCGGCTCTTCGAGCTCGGTTCCGGAAAGGATGCTTCGCTCGTCAACAACACCAAGTTGGCCGGCAAGATCATCTCTTCCGCCATCAACACCGTCGATTCGCTTCGCGGTCGGTTGGGTGCTTTCCAAAAGTCGACGCTGGATACGAACATTGCCACGTTGACCAACACGGTCACCAACCTCACGGCAGCCCAAAGCTCGATCCAGGATGCGGACTTCGCTGCCGAGAGTGCCAACCTGACCCGCGCTCAGATTCTCGTGCAGTCCGGCACCTCCGTGTTGAGCATTGCCAACAAGAATCCCGAGAACGTTCTCTCGCTCTTGCGGTAATCCGCTCGCAGCCCGACAGGATAGAACAATTCGGTCCGTCCCGTTCATTCGGGACGGGCCGGTTGCATTTCTTGAGACGCTCGGAATAATCGGCCCCTTTTTGCACCGCACATCTTCTCTTATTGCTACACATTAAACTTGCACGACTGAAACAGCCGATTTCCATACGAAGGGAAGCGTCGGACTTTCGGATTCTTTAAGTAAGCTGCCGATCATGGGTACAATATCAGCATCAACCGGTTTGAACTCCGGCATTGACATCCAAGGCACGGTCACGAAACTGATCGCCATTGATGCCAAACCGCGCGATGCTTTGACTACCAAGGTTGCCAATCTGACAAAACAGCAGACCGCCGTTACCACTCTTTCCGCGTATCTGCTTAGCGTTCAATTCATTACCAAAAATCTCGGCAAGTCGTCGGTGTTCGATAGTCAATCGGCCACCACGAGCGACCCAAACTCGTTAACGGCCACGGTCACCGGATCGCCCGCATCCGGAACCTACCAGTACACGCCCTTGCAAACGGCCCAAAGCCAACAGTTCCTCGGGAACGGTTTCAAGAGTGCCACCGACGCACTCGGCGGGGG
>JANXOJ010000163.1 GCA_025353625.1 Planctomycetota bacterium
CAGTCGAGTAGGAGAGGGGCAGCCGGGCTGCCTCCTCTCCCCTCATCAAACCGGACGGGCGGATTTCCCGCATCCGGCTTACCCGAGAACTTTTCGCCGTGAGGCATGCACAGGATGTTCGAGGTCTGTGAAGAATTGCAAGCCGTGTCTTTGCAAGTGGGCGTCCAGACTCTCGTTCTCCGGCGTGCGGTAGCGACGTTGGCTGCGGCGGCGAAGATGCCGCCACAGCTTGTCCAGCAGATAACCGTCAAGACGATGAAACACGCGATGAGGATGGCCGTGTCGAAAGTACGCACACCAGCCCCGCAACATCTGGTTGAGCCGTCCGATCATTATCGGCAACGGCATCCAGCCCCATTGCGGTCCAGTCTGCTCACGGACTTTCTCCCGCAGGCGTTCTTCAGCCTTCCGCGAGGGCTCAATCCGCAGATAGCGGCGGTTCCGCCCGAACAAGTCCTGTTCGTAGCGGAACGTAAAGCCCAGGAAGTTCAAGCTCGCCCCCGGTTGGTGCATCTTCACCACGCGCGTCTTCTCCCGGTTAATCGTCAAGCAGAAGCGACCCTCCAGGGTTTCTTCGATCCAACACACGATCCTCTGGCCCAGGTGCCGGGCCAGGACCACGAAGTCGTCCGCATAGCGGACGATTTTCGCGTTGGCCCAACTGCCCGGTCCTTCCGGACGCTGAAACCGCACCTCGAACCCGTGCAGGTAGATGTTCGCCAAGAGCGGCGAAATCACCCCGCCTTGCGGCGTGCCCTGGTCGTTGCGGTGCCTGGTTTTGCGTCCCCGGTCGTCGGTTTCCTCGATCACCGCTTCCAGCCAGAGGCGAAGCAGACGCAGCACCTGTCGGTCTGCCACCCGCATCTCCACCGCTTTCATCAGTTGGTCGTGGGGGATCGTATCGAAGTAGCCTTTCAGGTCCGCGTCGTACACCTCGCGGTAGCCGTCGTCTAAATGACGTCGAATCTGCTCCACCGCCTGATGCGCCGACTTGCCGGGCCGAAAGCCGAACGACGAGTCGAGAAAATCGGACTCAAAGATCGGCTCCAGCACCAGCAGGGCTGCCATCTGGGCCACACGGTCCTTGACCGTGGGAATGCCCAGCGGCCGCTGTCGGCCATCCGGTTTAGGAATGTACACACGCTTCACCGCTTGCGGCCGGTAGGTCTTGGTACGCAGTTCTTCCTGCAAGTTTCGCAGGAAGCCTCCGACACCCTCGGGCGATTTCAGAATGTCGTTGCACGACACTCTGTCCACGCCCGCAGCACCGTCGTTTTTGAGCACCAGCGACCATGCCGCTTCGAGCACGTCGAGCCGGTAGATTCGGTCAAACAAAACGTAGAACCGAAACCGCAGCTCCTGTTTGGCCTTCTGGCCCAGCTTCCATCTCAGTTCAGAGACTTTCTGCGGCAGCAACACGTCCGATTTCACCTCTGGTGGAACCAGCGGCGTCTTGGGCGTTCGGGCCGTTTCGTCCGTAGTGGGATGTTGGTCCAAGCGGATCTCCTTGCTTCTGATGAAAACATGTTCTCGGCAGGGGGCCTTCGCTCCACGGTCGTTACCCGCTTCGCCGCTACTATGCCCCCCTCCGACTCCTGCCGCAGCCCGCTGGCGGTTATGAATTCCCGCGATCGGTTGCGGAGAACTCGCCCGAGTTCTTCGCTGCCACGACAGGTCTCTCAGGTTCCTGTTGGGTCTGTCCACGCCCGCCGTCCCCTCTCACCCCGGAGAGCCCGACCGTTGCGTATGCTCGTTGCTTCACGGTCGGCATCAGGCTTCACCCAATTCGGGAGGTTGGCCGCTCTCACGTCTGTCACGAGGCCGGAACGGGTTCACGCTCGCGCATTACGGCTGGCGTGGCCGTCTTCCCAGGCTCCGTCCGGCGGGTCGCCCCGTCGAACGCTGGGTCAACTTCATGGTGCACGAGCAAGTGCCATGACCAGTACCTTTCAACTGATTAAACCATCAACAAGCTTTACCTGACGCACCGAAAGGCACGAATGACACGAAAGGATGAAGAATCTGGCTGGCTTGACATCCAATCGATGCCTAAAATTTCATCGCCTTCATATCCATTTTCTTCTTTTCCTATCCTTCTTTTTTCGTGTTCTTCGGGCCTTTCGTGGTTCAAAACAAAGTCCATGAAAAAGCTCACCGCCCAAGGAGGCTGACGGGTGCATTTCAGCTTTTTTCAATTTCGGCGGTGTAATCCTTTCCGGAGAATCGTTCCCAAAACAGGCCGAAGTACTCACTCTGCCATACAATCCCCAGATTCTCCCATTGACCTGTTTAACCCCCTGCCACCGCGCGCAAAAGCTGGGATGTGGCCTTTCTTCGCAAATTTGCAAATTTCGCCGTTGCCACAATTCTACCCCTTTGCTAGACTCGCGGGTGGAACATCGTTGGAAAGTGCGTGAACCTCTGTGCATGGCCGAGCGTAGATAGATAAAATGGCTGGCAGTTTCAAACGAGACGTTTGTATTTTCTCGGTGAAGCCGGAGCCGGCAGCGATGGTGAACAAGTATCCGTCCCCCGAGCCGGTATCGTAAGGCGTCGCGGCGATGTTCAACGTAGGCCACGGCCGCGTTGCAAAAAGAAAACTTGTGGCGAAAAGGAAACTGGAAATCACGGAATAAGATGCCCGAAAAAGCGGGAATTTTGTCGGTCGCCGGTTTGACTCCGGGGTGAATCTGACACAGAGTTTAGATAGCGAAAACGTCACTCCCAAGTTCAACGCTTCGCTAACTTTTCTTTTCGTTTTGTCTTTTCATTTTGAACGCCGCTTTCGCGGCACTGCCGAGGGTCTCGACCCCATCCCGGTTAGCTCCCGGTTGGGACGACTTGGCGACCGAACTACACGGTAGGCACCAATGCGATATCGAGGCAAGAAGTCCTCCGCGCTGAAGGTCCGCGCTGCGCAAAAAACGCTGCGGATCGAACGGCTCGAAGGTCGGCAGATGCTCTCGGGAGACGTGGCAACCGCCATCGTTTCACCGAGTTGGTTCAGCAATTTCGTGGCGGCGGATGCGATCCGTCATGCAGATGCGCCATCGATCCAGGCCAACAGCACGGCCGGCACATCGATTCCCCAGATAAGCAACGCCGCGACCAATCAACACGACTGGATCGTCCAGTTCCGCGCCAATTCTTTAAGCGGAATCGCGAACGCCGCCGATACCGCGCGACTGCTTCCAAACAACGGCGGCCGCTTCCAAGTCCTGGAAGGGCTCGGTGTCGTTGGCGAAGTCCTCGTGCGCTCGACCGGCGTTACGCTCAATCAGGCACAGGCCGCCTTGCAAGCCGATGCCAACATTGCTTCCTATGAACTCGATTCCGTGAAAGCAGCTGCGGCACTGCCCAACGATGCACTCTTTTCGCAAGAGTGGTCTTTGCGGAACACTGGGCAATACGGCACCGCCGCGCTAGCCGACATCCATGCCACCGACGCTTGGAACCTGTCGACCGGCAGCCGAAGTGTCGTGGTCGCGGTCATCGATACCGGTGTCGATTACACGCATCCCGACTTGGCCGGCAACATCTGGACCAATGCCCACGCCGGCAGCGAT
>JANXOJ010000176.1 GCA_025353625.1 Planctomycetota bacterium
GTCGTCGGCTGGGCCGGTTGAAAGTGCGTGAAGGCCAAGCAGGGCAGGGCACGATACTGCTGAGCGAACTTTGCCAGGCCGTCGATCACCGCAACGAGCCGGCTGCGGACTAATTCCAGCGATTCGCGGAGGAGCAAGAGGTCGGTGTTATCGGTGACGTAGCAACTTGTAGCCCCCAGGTGGATGATCGCCTTGGCCTTGGGGCAAAGGTCGCCGTAGGCATGCACGTGGGCCATGACATCGTGCCGCAAGCGACGTTCGTGCTTGTCGGCGGCGGCGAAGTCGATATCGTCGATATGGTGCTTCAACTCGGCGATTTGCTCCGCCGAGACCGGCAGCCCCAGTTCCGCCTCCGCTTCGGCAAGAGCCACCCAAAGCCGCCGCCACGTACTGAACTTCCGCTGCGGACTCCAGAGTTCGCTCATGGGAGCAGACGCATAGCGGGTGATTAGAGGGTTGTCGTATTGAGTGTGGTCCACGGGCATTAGGGAAAGGGATTTTTGGGTTTCGGGTTCAGTTGGTGGCGGCCAGATCGATTTCGTAATTCAGTTCAGCCCCGAGGCTTTGCGCTAGCAATCGCACGGCTCATGAGGAATTTTGCAAATCTTTGGAATGTCAATTCTGTTGATTTCCGTGACGGGAGAACTGCATATTCCAGATTTTTGTGGTGCGGGCGTCTCGCCTTCGCTAATTATATGCCGGCGAGACGCCCGCAACACAATTTCCGCAATGGCCATTCTCGGACTTTGCAGTTCCCCTGCCAACCTCTCGAAAGCGAAAGGCTGTTTTCGTTAATAGGTTACGTTATACTCGCGGGTTTGTTGCGCGGCAATTACATATTCGTCGCATCGTCCACCGCCGTTGGGCCGGTGATTTGGTCCATCGCGGCGGCAAAGGCCGCGTTGTGTCGGCTATCTTCCGCATAGATGCGGCAGATGCGAAAACTTAGGGCAATGCGGCGGAATAAAGCACGCTCGTTGAGTCGATGGATCTTGCCGGTCGCAGGGTCGAAGAGGAAATTTTGATCGGCGGTCGGTGCCAATGCCTCCGGGCGATAGACGTGCCGGGGAACGTCGATGCGAAAGACAATGTCCTTCAGCTCGTAGGGCAAGTTCTTGCGAATCCGCTTCTCCAAAGCCTCTTCGTCGCTGAAGACACTCGCCTCTTCGTGTTGCCCCGGGGCGAAAAAAACCGTACGCTCGCAGGCCATCTTCCAACGCAAGTGCCGCGCGAGAAATGCCTTCCACCGCACCCCAAGCGACTGCAAACGCGGATCGCTCGAACGGTGCCATTCGGCGACGTGGACCAGGAGCGACCACTCCGTCAGGTGCATGTATTCGTCGAGATGCTCCAGCGGGTTGCCGGGAAACAGGTCGCGCTTGCTGTCGATGAACAATTCCTGCAAGGTCAAGTCGATGGCTCGGACGGTGCGATGGTAGTAAACTGTGCGGAAAAGGTCGCCGCGAACCGAGAGGAATCGCTCCAAGGCCGCGAGACCCCGCTCGTGAATCGTAAAACCGCGTTGGGTAAACATGCTGTAGCGAAGCAGGCGGTCGATATCGAAGGCCCTCGTGCTATAGCCCGACATATAGGCATCGCGGAGGACGAAATCCATGTTATCAACCGTATAGAGGCCGCAGAAAAGGCTGCGGAGGAAGCGGAGCCATTGCGGCCCGTCGCCGGCCGTGGTCGTGCTGGGGCGCATGATGAGGAAGGTGATCTGCGCCGGGTCGAGCCGCTCGCCGTCGATCATTTGGCTGTTGGGATTGCGTCGCACGCCGCGAAGCATCTCGCCCAGGGCGTCGAGGATGATGCGGCTGCCGACGATTTCGTGGTTGAGCCGATACTCG
>JANXOJ010000193.1 GCA_025353625.1 Planctomycetota bacterium
GCAACTCGTTGCAGACAAGGGCCTTAGAACGCGAAAAGCCAAGGCCGCTGGGCCTTGGCTTTCGGTTATAACCCACGGGTATCAGAATTTCGATACCCGATTTTCAGTGGCGGAGACAGGATTCGAACCTGCGACCTCGAGGTTATGAGCCTCGCGAGCTACCGGGGGTGCTCCACCGCGCGACATGGTTGGCAACGTTGCATGAATGAGAGTTAAACTTGCTGCGTTGTATTTCAACAAGATTTCGGCATGCGTCGAGGTAGTCCCCTGGAGCCCAGGAGCAGGAGCACTGGAGCACTTCTACGCTGCTTCGTACCTGCCCAAGAATGACTCCGAGATTTGCCCCCCTCTCCCGCCGACCATGCGTACGGGGCGACCGGGAGAGGAGGGTTGTTATTGGAAAGTCACGAACTCCAGGAATCGTAGCGTCCGCGATGATGTTCAATTGCTGCTGCCGCGTTAGCAGCGACACGGTTTCCTGAACCGTTCCATCCCGCCCTTAGACGAGTCCCTTGCGCACTGCCCAAACGGCCGCTTGCGTGCGATCGCTGACGGCGATCTTGCGGAGGATGTTTTGTACGTGTTCCTTGACGGTCTCCACGCTGATCTCCAGCGACTTACCGATTTCGCGATTGCTTAAGCCGAGCGCAATGTGGCGCAGAACCTGCGTCTCGCGTTGGGTCAGCGGCACGTCGTCGTCATCGACGACCTGCCGAACCTTCATCGTGGTAGAGACCTTTTTCATCTCACCACTGCGGCTGGGCGATTCGCCTGCGCTGGCGGACACAATCGTGGCGATGATATCGTCGCGCGACGAACATTTCAGTACGTAGTCCGACGCACCCAGGGCCACGGCCCGTGCAATGTACGTCGGATTGTCGTAGGTCGAAAGCATCACCACGCGCGACTCGGGCACCTTCGCCCGAAGTTTTTCCAGAGTGGCAAGTCCATCGCCGTCCGGCATCGGCATGCGGATATCGAGAAGAACGACGTCGGGCTTGATTTTTATGGCCTGCTTTAAGGCTTCCTTGCCCGAGTCGGCCTCGCCGACGATTTCGATCTCGGTCCCGGCAAAGAGGCTTGCCAGTCCCGTGCGAATGACTTGATGATCGTCGCAAACGAGAACTCTAATGCTCATGGGTGTCTCCAGAAGGCGAAGGCTCCGCGTGAATTGCGGAGGGGATACTACACCTATCTTAGTCCACCTGGGGATGCTATGGAATCCCCCAAAACAACCAAATACCCCCCCCGCCTCAGCGGGTTTTCTTGCAAAATCATCCCTAAGTCGAGGGGGGGCAAGGCTTTAGTGGGGGTCGAGGGGGCCTACCCATCGTTCTGAATGCCCGATTCGCCCGTCAATAATCGCAGATTTTTCTAATTGCGCGATGTTGCCGCTGAGTTTGCGTTGACTTCTCTCACCCATAACGTAGATATTTGGCGACGGACTTTCGGAATGCCCTCACCGCTTCCCCTTTCCAAAACCGCCTTTGTGACGCGATGCAGCAAGGTAACACCATGAAGACACCATCCACACTCCTTTTGGTCGACGACGATCGGCACGTTCTTAGCTCCATGTCCGATTGGCTGCGGGAACAGGATTACAAGGTCGATACGGCGGCCACCCTGGCCGAAGGCATTGCCGCCGTCGATCGCAAGGTCTACGACTTGGCCCTGGTCGATATCCGTCTGGGTGAATGCGATGGCTTCGATCTCTTGGCCCACCTCCGCAAGACGCGGCCCGAGACCTCGGTGATCATGCTTACCGGCTATGGATCGGTGGAATCGGCCGTCGAGGCCATTCGCCACGGCGCATTCGATTTTCTCACCAAGCCGCTCATCGATGAGGAACTGGAGATGGCCATTCAGAGGGCACTCCATCAACGCGAAGTGCTGGAAGAGAACAAGGCGCTGAAGGCGCAGCTCGATCTTCGCTTCGGTCTCGAAAACGTCATCGGCCACGACCGCCGCATGTTGAAGATTTACGACATGATCGACAGCGTGGCCGACACCCGCGCCACGGTGCTCATCACCGGCGAAAGCGGCACCGGCAAGTCGATGATTGCCCGTGCCATCCATCGCCGCAGTGCGCGGCGCGACAAGGCATTCGTGGAAGTCGCCTGCGGAGCACTGCCGGAAACTCTGCTGGAAAGCGAACTGTTCGGACATGTGGCCGGCTCCTTCACGGGTGCAATCGGCGACAAGTTGGGCAAATTCAAACAGTCCGACTCCGGTACGATCTTCCTGGATGAAATCGCCACCGCCAGCCCGGGCATGCAAGTCAAGCTCTTGCGGGTATTGCAAGATTTAGAGTTCGAGCAAGTCGGCGGTAGCAAGACGTTCAAGATCGATACCCGCGTCATTCTCGCAACCAACGAGGAGTTAAGCCGCGCCGTGGCGGAGGGCCGCTTTCGCCAAGACCTCTTTTACCGCATCAACGTCATCAACATCGAATTACCCTCGCTGCGAGATCGCATTTCCGACATACCCTTGCTGGCCGAACATTTCCTACAGCAGGTCTGCGACGAGTCGGGCAAGAAGGTCACTGCCTTCAGCGAAGAAGCAATGTTCGCGCTGCAACGCTTCCGTTGGCCGGGCAACGTTCGCGAATTGCAAAACGTGATCGAACGCGCCGTCCTGCTGGGCAAGACTCCGGTGATTGGCATCGACGACCTTCCCACGAACGTGTTGGCATCCAGCCCAACCGCCGTCGAGGCGTCGAACGCTCGATCGCTTAAAGAATCGCTTGAAGCCCCGGAAAGGCAGATCATTCTCAACGTGCTGGAGGCCCATCAATGGAACCGGCACGCCACCGCCGAGGCCCTGGGCATCAATCGCACCACGCTCTATAAGAAGATGAAGCGATTGGGACTGGAAGACGTACACGCTCCGGTGGGGCGGTAGCCTCTGCATTCAATGCCTCGCAGTGAGATGCCTTCGCCAACAACTACCGTCGCCGCCGGTGCCAGACGAACGCGGCCAGGAGGATAACACCCGCGGCCAGGAGCAGCGTCGCGCGGCCGATCCGTTGTGCGACAATCGGCCAACTTTCACCGGCCAGGTAGCCGATCAGCACGGAGCCGATGGCCCAGATTGTGCCGCCGAGGACGTTGAAAAAAAGGAAGTGCCCATAGTCGAGCCGCGCAGCCCCAGCGAAGAACGGGACCAGGATGCGGAAGAAGGCCGAGAAGCGGGCCAGGAAGACCGTCTTACCGCCGTGCCGCTGGAAGAACGATTCGACCTTCGCCCAGCGGGCTTCGTTCATGCCAAAGCGGTGGCCGTAACGCAAGAGCCACGACTTTTGTAACCGGCGGCCCATTTCGTAGCCGATGCTATCGCCGAGGATTGCCGCCGCAGCGACGAGGACGATGAGAATGCGAACGTCCAGCGCGCCGCGCCATGCCAAGAAGCCGCCGAGTACCACGAGCGTTTCGCCCGGCATGAAGAAGCCCAGAAACGCAGCAGATTCGAGTGAGACCACGAGAAAGATCGCCAGATAGGCCCAAGTCCCGAGGCTGCCGACCCATTGGATGAAATGATCGATCATGGGCAGCTCAATGTATCGGGCGGATTGCGTGTGCCGAATACATTACTCATATCGCAAGGCTTCAATCGGATCGAGCCGCGAGGCTTTCCAGGCGGGGTAAAAGCCAAACGTGATTCCTACCAAGGCTGAGATGGCAACGGAAACGGCGATCATCAGCAGCGACGGCTGCGTTGCCCAGTGGGTAAAATAGCGAACCGCTATCGAAGCCCCGCGACCGAGCAAGATGCCCGTGCCGCCGCCGACCAGACATAGCACGACCGCCTCGACGAGGAACTGCCGCAAGATATGATGGCTGCGTGCGCCGACAGCCATTCGCAGGCCGATCTCGCGCGTTCGCTCGGTGACGGATACGAGCATGATATTCATAATGCCCACGCCGCCGACGACGAGCGAGATAAAGGCCACGATCAATAAGAGAATGCGAATCGTGGTCGATGTCTGCGTAAGAGTCTTCATGGCGTCGGTCATGTCGCGGACGTTGAAGTCGTCGTGCGAGTCGTCCTCCGGGTCGTCGGTGTGAACGTGGTGTCGATCGCGAAGCACGTCCTTGATCTCGGTCATTGCCTGGGGGATTTGGGGTGCCGAGGCCGCTTTGGCGAAGATCGTATCGACGGTCACCAAACGGATCGGCTGCGGTGAATCGGCCGTCTGCGTGGCCGAGACGGATGCGTAGAGGGGCGTCGTGGCCGGATAGAGGTTGTTGAGGCTGTTGATCGCATTGGTATTTGCCGCGGCAGCCGCATTCGGTACGGCGTTGCCGGAGACGGCGTTGACGCGGAACTTGATCGTCGTCCAAGGTGCCAGGACGATATCGTCCTGGTCGCGGCCCATCATGTTGGCCCCCTTGCGGCTCAAGACGCCGATGACCCGGAAGCCGACGTTCTGCACGCGAATTTCCTTGCCCACCGGCGATTCGCCTTCAAAAAGCTCGCGCTCAATCGACTTGCCGATGAGGCAGACCTTGGCCGCGTTGCGCACATCGCGATCGGTGAACATGTCGCCGTCGTCGAGCTCGGTCCAATCCTGGACTTGTAAATACGATGGTGTGCTGCCGACGATCTGACCCGTTCGCCAGTTGTTGCGGCCATAGACGACCTGCCCGCCCGTCTGCACGACGGGAGCCAGTGCCTCGACGGACGGGCATTGTTCGACCAACTGGTCCGAATCTTGCGGGGTGAGCGTCGGGCGGCTGCCGATGCCCCAACTGATGCCGCTGCTGGCTGCCGCACCGGGA
>JANXOJ010000207.1 GCA_025353625.1 Planctomycetota bacterium
TTCCAGGTCGCTCAAAAACGCCGGCTGATACCACCAAAGCGAATAGTCACCGTGAAAAGCGATGCCGAAGCGGATGCCTTGATTCTGGGCCGCCTTCTTCCAGCCGCCGACGATATCGCGGTGAGGGCCAAGCTTAACCGCGTTCCAAGGCTGGTACTTGGAATCCCAAAGATCGAAATTATCGTGGTGCATCCCCTGGCCGATCACATAGCGGGCACCGGCACGCTTATAGAGAGCCATGAGCTTTTCCGGATCCCATTTTTCTGCCTTCCAAAGCGGCAGCATGTCTTTGTAGCCGAACTCGCTGGGGTGGCCGTAACGCTCCAGATGATGCGGATAGACCCGCGTGTATCCGCCCCAGGCGAACTTGGGCATGTAGATCCATTTAGCGTACCAATCGCCATCTTCACCGACCGACTGCGGCCCCCAATGCAACCACATGCCGATCTTGGCCTTACGCCACCACGCCGGGCGTTGGAAATGGTCGCCCAGAGATTTCCACGTCGGCTCGCAAGGGCCGGCGGCTATCGGGACGTCGATCTTTTCCATCTCCTCAGCGCGGGTGGTTGCGGCGAGGAGGAACGATAGAAGGAACGCGCCGACCGACATGGCGTTGCGGGGTTGCGTTTGCATTTTATTGTACTCCACGCAAAGGGGGTGATACGGTGAAATCGAAGAGGCACACGGGGTACGCTGCTGCCGCCCTTTTCCTCTGAACTGGAAGTAATACGGTGTACATTTTTAGGTAACTGCGATTTTAGGTAACTGCCATGCCCTCACCCCTGGCCCTCTCCTGCATACGGGCGAGGGGAGAAAGTTGTAACTCCTGAGTCCTACGTCCCCCGACTTATCCTTATATGCTCGCCGCGGACTTCCGCCAGCACGATGCCGGGGAACATTCGTTTTGCCGTGCTTTGTTGCGGGTCAACGATCATGGCGGCGAGCGATACCCATTCGTCAAAACCCATCGCCACCAACGGCCAGCCTTGCCGCTTCCAAGTCAGTCGAACCACTTCGCACACGAGATGCTTGGGCTGTGCAGCCAGAACGCGCAGGTCGAGGCCCACTTCATCTGGGCCAACGTGGAGCAGGCTTCGCTCGGCCAGTTCTTCCACGAGTCGGTCGATTACTTCCTGCGACTGGCCCGCTTGATGGCCCAGGCGCAGCAACGCATCGACGATGCCCGGATAGTATTGGGTGGACAATCGCGGCAATAAATCGTGGCGAATGCGATTCCGCGTGAAGCTCGCATCGCAATTGCTGCTATCGTTCCGGAACGGCTGCTTGAGTTTGGTCAAATAGGCGATCAATTCAAAGCGGCGGACATCCAACATCGGCCGCAATAGCGTAACCGGCCCAAGGCGGCGGCTGCGCGATATTCCGGTCAGCCCTCGAATGCCCGTGCCGCGGAGGATGCGCTGCAAAATGGTTTCGGCCTGATCGTCGGCCGTATGGCCGGTAACGACAAATCGGGCCGCCAGCCGCTCCGCCAGCCTTTCCAAATGATCGTATCTTGCGCGGCGTGCGGCCGCTTCGATCCCCTGCCCTTTCTTTGCTTTGGCAATTTCGGCCCCGACGCTGGCGACCTCGCACGGAATGCCCAGCTGACGGCAAAGCTCGGCAACGAATGTCTGGTCGGCGTCCGATTCCGCCCCGCGAAGTTGATGATTCACATGGGCAGCCACCAATCGCCCCTCGCCGGGCAACTTCAACGCGGCCAGGCCGCGCAACAAGGCGACGCTATCCGCTCCGCCCGATACGGCCACAAGCACGGTCACGTCGCGCCACTGCGGCGGCAGCCACGATGCGGAAAGCCGAGATTCAAAGGGATGCAGAGTCATTGGCTGGCATTGGATTTCGTGTCGTCAAAGCAAGAACGTACAACGCTGTTTCGCGGACGCAATTGAGACTTCGACCAGATCGATACCGATCGGATTTTTGACGCATGGAAACGCAATCGATGAAATTTTCCTCATTAGAAATCGATCTCTCACCCGTGATGATGCTAGCGGGGAATACTGCTGGGTGCAAGATGCCGCCAAAATCGACTTTGGCACCCCCGTACTCAATTGCCGCCAATCCGGCTATAATGTGAGGTTTTCCCCAAGGGACTTTACGCGACATTTCCGCGTAGGAACCTCCACGGGCTCGCGGCCTTTCATTGTCAACTCGCCCTTGAGGAGCAAGTAACGGTTCTGAGGCTTGCCCTTGTTCTCGCCCTTCTTGATGATAACAGTTCGAGTGTCCCACCACAAACGAAGCTAGGCTCCAACTTTCGACAGCAAATCGTTGTAGACCGAGGCGTTGACCACTAACGCTTGATCTTCGTAGTCAGGGACTTGATAGAACGCTGCATAAGCGGTAATCTTGCCCTTCACAGGGAACGTCACAGCGCGCTTCTCGAAATCATCCCACCAGTTATTCAACGCCTGCAATTCCTCGCGGGTGTAGCCGTTAATCTTCTCCGGCTCGGCTTTTAACCGTTGGTCAACCGCTCTTCAATTCGGCGCGCATGACTTTGACCCGCTGTTGAAGGCTTTTGAAAAACGCGGGATCATCCGCAAGCAACGCATTCTTCTCGGCCTTTTCTATTTCTGCCGCCCTTTTCTTTGCCAATTCCATCAACTCGTGACACTTTGCGTCCTGGCTGTCTTGCGTGCGGCGGCGGGGCAGTTCCGGGGGCGGATCGGTCAAGCACGCCGTCAACGCCTTGACTCCCAATCCCATTTCCTTAAATACGAACGGCTCGATAAGGTCTGCACAGATTTCGTAGGTGCCGCATGTGCCCTTGCCGAATTGTGAATTACTGGAACAGCGGTAACAGCGCGGGCGTCCAGGCGGTTCGCAAGCGTACATCTTCTGGCCGCAATGGCCGCAAACCAAGATGCCGCTCAGCGCGTACTTCTCGCTGCGCCGGCGGCCCCACCCTTTCGCCTTGAAGCCTGCGATAATCTCTTGTGCGGCGGCAAATAGTTCGCGGTCGATGATAGCCTTGTAGACGCCTTCTTCGACGAACGCGCCCTCAAGTGATTTCCTCCAGGGAATAGGTCGGTCATTCGGCGAGTAGGACAAGCGCACAACCTCTTGCTGGCCCGCCTCTCCCAGCACGACGTTGAACTCTCCGCTCTTCCGCTGGTTATAAATGAAATCGCCGACGTAGGCCCGATTCGTAAGTATCTCTTTGATAGTAGCTGGCGACCACTTGCCGTTCTCTCGCTGGCTGCGCGTGGCAATCTTCGCCTTGTTCAGCATCGACGCGATCTCGTTCAACGACCGCTTTTCCTTTACGAACCAGCGGAAGATATGCCGGACCACTTTGATCTCTTCGGAGTCTCCGGGAATGAGGTAGCGGCCGACGCGAGGCTTGCCGTTGGGCAGAGGAATCAACTTATTCTTCGAGGTGATCGGCTCCCGATGCGCCCTTGATTCGTCTGATAGTCATGGTGAGCCTCCATTATTTGCGTTTCTTGATCCATTCCTGATCCTCGTCTGATAGCTTTTCGAGGGGCAACGTCAGCACTGAGCCGTCGCGCTTCGTGAGTTTGACGTTGCCCGCTGTCATGCCGCTAAACTTCGCTTCCATCTTGTGCGCGCCGCTGGCATCGGTCCAGGTTCGCCACTTGGCGGCCTCGATTGCTGCTTTGCGTTCTTTTTCTGCTTGGGCTCGTTCGATGGCGGCTTGCTGCCTGATGGCGGCTTGCCGCTGTGCTTCTTCGCGCTGTTTTCGGTCTGCATCGTAGAACCAGCACTGGCGAATAAGCACGTTGCCCATTTTGCCGTCGCATTTGCCGGCGATCACCACGATCTGCTCTGGCTGTAACTGGGACAGAATGTTTTCGTCGGCCTTTGTAAACATGCACTGCACCGAGAAAATATGAGATTTGGTGCTGAGAGCGACATAAGGGGTATCGAGAATGTCTTTCCCGATCTTGTTTACAGAACCTTTGATGGCAAGCCACTTGCCTTTAATTTGGTTGTCGGCTTGGACTTCGTTCCTCTCATACGCCGCGAAAACTGCCGCAGCATCGGACACCGAAAGATCGGTAGGATGAGAGTCCTCGCCAGTGCCCATCGCTGGTTGTGACTCTGTTGTGGCCGTTTG
>JANXOJ010000235.1 GCA_025353625.1 Planctomycetota bacterium
GTGCCATTGGGCGCAAGCCGCCAGGGCTGTTGCCGAACTATTCATCCGCCCTGACCTGGTTATCCCCCTAACCCGGTTGTCCCTCGTCGGGTTGCTTCCCAGCAGAGCCCGACTCCGTTTCACCGGGCAATTATCAGTATAGCGGATCAAATTCAGGATGAAAAAGATGCATCCTGCACGGTTTTCGGGTAAAGATAGGTTACCAACACCAACTCTTTCCCGGAGCCACACAGGATGCAACGAACGAGTATCCTCAATCGTATCCAACGGCACAAGTCTTTTGTCTACGGCAAGGCCCGAATTCTGGAGGAAGGAAGCGATTTGGCAATCGAAGTCGACATCCAACCACGATCCAACGGTCGGCCGATATGCTCCGGTTGTGGCAAAGCGAGGCCGGGCTACGACAGCATGTCGCAACCGCGACGGTTTCGCTATACGGCCTGCGCGGCAAAGTTCCTTGACGAATGGTGTACCAGGTCGATGCGTTCCAAGATCGAGCCCATGAAGAAAGTTGCCGAGACATTGCGGCGGCATCGCGACTTGATTCTCAACTGGTTCCGCGCCGACGGCATGCTTTCGGCGGAGATTGTCGAGGGGCTCAACAACAAGGTAAAACTCGCCATGAGAAAAGCATACGGCTTTCGCTCGGAAAAAGCCATCGAAATGGCTCTATATCATCAACTTGGCGATCTTCCAGAACCAGAATCTACCCATAGATTCTGCTGAGGAGGCACAATTTCAATCAGCGACGACATAGTTGGCGATTGCCGGAATCGATAGGGCTCGATCAACGAACACCGTCGGATCCCCAGCCACGGTCAAACTTATCGCCAGTCCCAAGCCGATGACCGGCACGGCCTCCGAAGTGCTGTTGGGATACGTGCTATTGCTGCTCGTGAAAGTTGCCGTCGCTGCCGGCATGCAGGCCGACACTTCACCCGCCGGATTGCTCCGAAGAGATGAGCGTTTGAATACCGTCACTTATCGACGCCCGGCGATATCCCCAAGGATGTTACCTTTATTTCCAGGAAATATCCTTGTAGATTGAGATTGGCAAGCAACGAAAGCACAGCCAAATGAGGGGAGGTTTGAGTGTGAAGTACCGAGTAGGGAGTAGGCAAAGACCGTCACCGTTGGCTCCGGGTTCAACGACTTTCGTAAGCGTCCAATTGCCGCGATGGGAATCGCGTTAATTTTGGCCGATTGCCGTATTCGTTGCGGCTTCCCCTGGATAAAACGTATTGTGGACGTTATTCTTTCTTATAAAGCTTGGTTCAACGCATCGCATTCGTCATCGCGCCGAAACGAAAGGACACCTCCCATTTCCGCCGCATCCGCTTTTCAACGCTGCATTTCGCCCGATTGCGGGGCCACCTACGATGTGGGCGAAACCCGCGTCGCCTGCGGCCGCTGCGGTGGGCTGCTCGATATCGCCTACGATTGGTCGCAACTTAGTCCGCCTCGGCACCTGAAGCAATTTGAACTCAAGTGGTCTCGCCGAAGCGATCCGCATTGCTTCAGCGGCGTCTGGCGGTTCCATGAACTGCTCCCTTTCGTGCCCGTCGATCAATGCGTGACCGTGGGCGAAGGGCAAACGCTGCTGCATACGGCGTCGTCGGTCGGCCGCTATGTGGGCATGCGTCCGGATCGGCTGCACTTGCAATACGAGGGGATGAACCCCTCGGGCAGTTTCAAAGATAACGGCATGTCGGCGGCGTTTAGCCATGCTCGGTTTGTCGGGGCGAAAAAGGCAGCCTGCGCCTCAACCGGCAATACGAGCGCGTCGCTGGCGTTGTATTCGTCGGTGACCCAGGGCATGAGGGCGGTGATCTTTATCGGCACCGGCAAGATATCGTACGGCAAGCTTTCCCAGGCATTGGACTATGGGGCGTTGACGATTCAAATCGAGGGCGATTTTGACGACGCCATGACGCGGGTACAAGAAGTCAGCCGCGATCTGGGCATCTATCTGGTCAATAGCGTCAACCCGTTCCGCCTCGAAGGCCAGAAGACGATTATGTACCGCGTGCTGGAAGCCCTCAATTGGCAAGTGCCCGACTGGATTGTCGTGCCGGGCGGGAACCTGGGCAACTCCAGTGCGTTCGGCAAGGCGTTTTATGAGTTGAAGCAGCTTGGGCTGATCGATCGCATTCCGCGACTTGCCGTGATTAACGCCGGTGGTGCGCGAACGCTCTACGATTTGGTCGAGAAACAGAGTGTAAAGTGGAACGGCGGCCGCCCGGATGCGGCCGCCATCGAGAACTATTTTGTCGAAATGGAAGCAACCGGTCGCCGGGCCTCCACCATCGCCAGCGCGATTGAGATCAACCGGCCCGTGAACTTGTATAAGTGCTTACGCGCGTTAGAGTGGTGTCGCGGCGTGGTGCGGCAGGTAAGCGACCAGGAGATCATGGATGCCAAGTCGCAGGTTGGGGCCGGCGGCATGGGGTGCGAACCGGCCAGTGCGGCGAGCGTTGCCGGGGCAAAACTTCTCGTCGAAGAAGGCGTCATCGGGCCGGACGAACACGTCGTGTGCATCCTGACCGGCCACGAATTGAAAGACCCGACCGCGACGGTGGCCTACCATACGCACGATCCCAAGACGTTCGATGAAGTGCTGCGGAGCCGGGGTGTTGAACGGGCGGAGTTCGCAAATCGAGCCGTGCAGGTGAAGAATGATTTGGGGGCGATTGTGAAGGCGGTGGAGGAGTTAGGAGATCGGAGTTAGAATGATCCGTATTGCAATTCATGGTGCCGCCGGCCGCATGGGCCGCCGCCTCGTCGCATTGGGTGCCGCCGATCCGCAACTTGCCGTCGTGGCTGCGCTCGAATCGGCCGCTCACCCGCTTTTGGGAAGCGATGCGGGCATTATCGCCGGAGTAGCGGACTTGGGCGTGCCGCTGGCCGCTGAAATTACCGTGCCGGTCGATGTGGTCATCGACTTCTCGATACCCAAGGCGGCCGACGCGATCATCGAGACCTGCCGGCGGAAAAAGTTGCCGCTCGTTTTGGCAACCACCGGTTTCGAAGCCGAGCAGATCGAACGCATACGCGCCGCGGCCAAGGAGATTCCTTTGCTCTGGTCGCCGAGTATGAGCATGGCGGTGAACCTAACGATGAAGCTTTGCGAACTGGCCGGGAAGGCCCTGGCCGATAAAGATGCGGACGTAGAAATTCTCGAACGACATCATCGCTATAAGGAAGACTCGCCGAGCGGCACCGCACTAAAGTTCGGCGAGATCGTCGCCCGGCAGATGGGCTTGACCGAGCACGTCCACGGCCGCAGCGGCCGGCCCGGCAAGCGGCCGCACGGCGAGATCGGCTACCATGCCATCCGCGTCGGCGACAATCCGGGCGAGCATACCGTCGTCTTTGCCATGCTCGGCGAGACGATGGAACTGACCGTCCGAGCGAGCAACCGCGACTGCTACGCGCAAGGGGCGCTGGCCGCCGCCAAATTTCTCTCCGGCAAACCGCCAGGGCTATATGGGATGAGCGACGTGCTGGGGTTATAATTCGCTTGAGCGAGTCCTCCCGCGAAATTTCGTTAAACCGAGTCGGTGGCGGTTGATGAGCGCGCCTTGCACCGCTGCCCCCAGGGCAACGCACAGGTCGGGATCGACCTCGGTATGCAGATCCCGGCCCAGCCGGTCCCAATTGCCGCGCATGGTTTCAGGATCGTCGCGATAGTAGGCCGCCAGCCCGCGTATGAAGAACTTCCAATCGGCAAAGGGCGATTGACGCGAAATGTTGGCGATCATCAGCGTAGCCGCCGATTCCTCGCCGGCATGGAGCGCATCGAGAGCCAGCCGCACGTTTTCAGCCCCTGGCGGATACCGCTTAACGAGGCCGGTGCCGGATCGACGACCGCACGATCGTCCGCTATCGCCAAAAAGCGGTCGTCGGGCTCGCCGGCAGCGGGCGATAACTTCCCGCAGTACGCTTGCAGCAATAAAGACAATCCATTAGAATTGCCGACGAAAGAATCGAACGATTAAAAACAGACTGCCTTGTCAAAAATGACGCGATCATCGAAGGAAACTCAATGACTGAACGGACGCTCGTTTTGTTGAAGCCCGACAGCATTCAGCGCCGCCTCGCCGGGCGTATCATCAGCCGCTTTGAGGACAAAGGGCTGAATCTTGTCGCCATGAAAATGATGCGCGTCACGCCGGAACTGGCCAAACGCCACTATGCCGAGCATGCGGCCAAAGCTTGGTATCCCAGCTTGGAAGGCTTCATCACCTCGGGGCCGATCGTGGCCATGTTGATTGAAGGCCCGGAGGCGATTCGCGTAATCCGAGAGATGGTGGGGGCGACGAACGGACGCGATGCGGCAGCGGGCACGATTCGCGGCACGTTTGGTTCGAGTCGCCAACTCAACTTGGTTCATGCGTCCGATGGTCCCGTGGCGGCAAAGCGCGAGGCAGACATCTTCTTCCGCCCGGAGGAGATCAATGGTTTTGAGCCGACATTGCGTCCGTGGGTTGCGGCAAACGACGAAGTGTAAAGTAACAGCGGGACGGACCTGCGTCGGTTTTATTCGCTTCCCACGGCCTGTTTCTCGTCGTCGCAAATATCGAACAGCCAGTCCAATTTGGTGATGCGAAAGGCCTCGAGGTTGTCGCCTTGGAGGCCGCACAATTTCAGTTTCCGATCCGCCGCCACCATGCGGTGGTAAACGACGACCAGCATAGCCAGCAACATGCTGGAGACAAGCCGCAGGCGGCTCAGATTGATGACGAGGCGGGGGGCATTGCCGGACGCCGACACGACTTCGCTCACCCGCTGCACAGCGTCGCTTCCAGAAATCAAGCCGGGCAGCAAGGTCAAGATAATCGTGCCGTTCGACTTCCTACGCACGAACCACAAGAGTTGGCCGCAGTGCGGACACGGTGCGTCGCCCAACGAGTCGAGCGATTCCGCCGACAGGTTTCGCAGGCAGGCCGGGCAATGGTCGATGGAATCGTTCAAATCGGGTGTCGAATCCGGCATGATTGGGGCCCTTTCCGTACTGCACGCAGGCTGAA
>JANXOJ010000247.1 GCA_025353625.1 Planctomycetota bacterium
CTGCAATCAACAGATTTGGTGCAGCGGGATGGGACGAACGACTGGGTTGCCGCCGGTCGCATGCCGGGGCTTTTTGCTGCGGGTGGAAGTGCCAACCCCGCTGCTGCCGTTCCGCTAGCAAATCGGTTTGGGCCAAACGCAACTTCGCCTAATTTGCCAACGCCGGCTTCCAGCGATGAGGCACTGGTTCTCGACGACCTTGTGATGGGTGCCAGCCCAAAGAGCGTCACGGCACGCCGTCCCAAGAGCCAGAAAACAATGTTGCCGATTGGGCTTTTGGCTGGTGGGATTGTGCTGTTCGGGATCGTCGGCACAGTGGTGATCTCTCACTTTGCCGGCAACCGGTCGAGCGATGCCGCGAAAAGTGACGTCCCCCTTGCGCACGCGGTCGAGGAGCCGGGGGCGATGGCAAAGGCGGCAACCTCAAAAACTTTTTCGTCACCGGCCCCCAAGACGGCAAACATGCCCTCGCCCGCGTTGCCGCACGAAGAGCCTGACGCCACCTTGCCGAGCCAATCGATCGTCGCTGCGGCGAAGCCTTCGGCCAAGGAGGATCTTGCAAAAGCCGAGGTTGCGGTCAAGGCCGTGGCCGCTGCGGCAAAGACGCGCGATAACTATCGCGACGCGGCCCTCCAAGGTCTCGTCTTGGCAGATCGCGCCATCCTCGAAGGGGACGCCGGGCTATCGATCCGTTCGACGGTCCTTTCCTTGGCCATAGCTCGAAATGCCGAGTCGTACGAACTTTCCAAGCAGGCCACCGCGCTTTATTTGGCATTGCAAAATCCGATTTCCGATGCCTTGAAAACCAAAGCCAAAGCCCGGTTGGCGATTGCCGAGATGCAGAGGGCCAACAACCAACGAGCAGAAATGTTTCCAAATTGGCAATCCACCGCCGTCCGTCCTGGTCCCACGGGGCAAAATCAACCGCATCCCAATCCAAACGGGGCCGCGCCGTCGCATCCCGCGTCGCCGCAAGGCACCGCCGGTCGGCTCCGCGATGCCCCCGTCGTCGCAGTTATGCCCGGCGGCGAACGTGTCGTACGTTGGGGTAAAAGCGAATCGGAGCGCGAGAAGATTTTTTTCAAACTACTCAAGGCCGTCGATGATTTCGGCATGACGCCTGCCGGCCGTAAGGCATGGCACGATATTCAAGCGGCCAATGCAATGGACTCCGGCGTGGTCCTCGGAATCTTGAACGAGGGCCTCGGCGCGTTCTCGAACTGGGAGCAGCCCGACTCCAACGGACGAGCCTCAGCGCGAATAAACCGAATCGAATGGGTGGGCGAGCGGACTCGGTCCATGAGCGAGCCGATGCTCCGAGAATGACTGCGTTGGGGTAGGGTGGTGTCGAGCGCAGCGACGACCGACCCGCAGACAGATACCAAACGGAGTTAGGAATGGGAATGAAGTTACACTCCTCTCCCGTAAGCGGGAAAGGGGCAAGGGGCAAGGAGTGAGAGAAGCGCGGAATTGTTTAGGACCGGAACGTACTATATTAACCATGCAGAACAGCCTCCTTCAAGCGTTGAGAAACCTAGCGGTTTGCTTACTTTTGGCCACCTCGGCACGAGCGGCCGACCCTGTCAAAAAACTTCCCGTCCCGTTGCCGGCAGCCCAGGCGGAGGCCGCAAAACTCATCAAGGATATCTACGCTGCCGAGTACGCGAAGGCGGAAAGCTCGGTTGCGAAACGAACTCTTGGCAGAACGCTTTTTGAAAAAGCAAAAACGATATCTGTCTCCAGCGACGCAACCGGCAAGTTCGTGCTTCTGAAGACGTCCCGAGATATCGCCACGCAAGCCTTGGACGGAATGACCGCCTTTCAAGCCATCGATCTCATGGCGGAATCGTACGAGATTGACCCGGTCGAAATGAAGGCGTCCGTCCTGCAAAAAGGCTCGGCGGCGGCGAAGAGCCAGCGTCACCACGCCGCAATACTCGATCAGGCGATCAAGCTCATCGATCGAGCCGTGGCGGAAGACAATTACACGTGCGCGCGGCAACTTTGCGAACTGTGCATCACCGAAGGCCGCGCCGCCAACGAGGAAGATGAAGCAACGAAGGCCATCGCGTTGAGCATTGAGATCGACAAATTTGCCCAGCTCTATGCAACGGCCCAAAACGCCGTCGCACGACTGAAGGCCAACCCGGTCGATCCACAGGCCAACGCGGCGATGGGCAGCTACCTGGGCTTCGTCAAAGCGGATTGGGACGACGCCCTGCTCATGCTCGCCTTGGGAACCGACCTCAACCTCAAGGCAATCGCCCTTCGCGAATTCGACGAATTGACACCCGCGCAGCAAGCCGACCTGGGCGACACCTGGCGCGCGATGGCCGAAAAGCAAGCCGGCTCAACCCGCCGACACATCCTCGTCCGTGCCGCGCACTGGTATCGCAAGGCCGTGCCGGGCCTCACGGGGCTGAATAAGGAAAAGGCGGTTAAGGATTTGCTGCGGATCGAAGGGCCAAAATGACCGCGTGGCGAACTGGGTATCTTCGTCAACGAGGAGTCGCATCCCACGTTCGGTCGGCTCTTTACGGCTGCCGGCTGAGGCTGAAAATCGGAAGTAGGAGCGCAAGGCCGATGGTTCCGATGACGGCCCCCATGACGCTTATCATGATCGGCTCGATCATCGCGGTGGTTGCCTTGAGCGACGTTTCGACCTCCTGGTCGTAGTAGCCGCTGACCCGCTCCAGCACGAAATCGAGCTTGCCGGTTTCTTCGCCGGAGCCGATCATTTGCACCAGCACGCGGGGCATCAGCGGGTTGTTGCGGAGTACCTCGCATATCCGCTTGCCGCAGGTCAACTCTTCGAGAACGTGCTGCCACATTTCTTCATAGAAGACGTTGCCGGCGATCTGGCTGGCGAGCCGGATCGAATCGATGATGGCGACGCCGTTGGCCAGCATCGTTCCCAGCGTGCGAATACTGCGGCTGATGATGACCTTGCGGAGCATTGGCCCGATGATCGGCGCGTTGATTTTCAACCAGTCGATGACGCGGCGGCCGGCGATCGTATTCTTGGCATATTGCAGGGCGACGACCAAAGCAATGGCTCCGATCAGCCAGAGATACCACCATGCCAAGAGGTTCTCGGAAACGGTCATCATGATGAGCGTCGGGCCGGGCAGTTTCGTTCCCTTGGCTTTGAAGAGCGGCGTGAACTTCGGTAGGATGTAGGTGAGCAGGAAGATGGTCACCCCGGTGGCCAGCACCAACATCACGGCCGGGTAGGCCATGGCGGCGCGGACCTTGCCCCGCATTTCCAGCTCTTTGCGAAGATAACTACCAATCCGCTCCAGCATGGCCCCCAGCGAGCCGGTCGCTTCGCTGGCCTTGATGAGCGAAACGTAGGTTTTATCGAACAGTTTCGGATATCGACTGAGGGCCGAGGAAAAATCTTGGCCGCCTTCGACCGAGTTCTTCAGGTCGAGCAGGACTTTGCGGAAGGTGGGATTGCTTTCCTGTTCGACGATGCTAGCCAGCGCGGTCGAAAGGCTGATGCCCGTATCGACCATGATCGCCAACTGATTGGTGACGTAGATGATTTCGTTCCGGGTGACGCGCCGCGGGAACAGGTCGCCGACTTCGGCCTCATCGAGTTGGAGGATATGAAAGCCATCGCGGCGAAGCTGCTGGTTGGCCGCTTCGGCGTCGGCAGCTTCGATGTTGCCATCGTGAATGGCCCCAAGGGGATCGCGAACGCGGTAGGTGAAGTCCATTTATCCCTCCCCCACAATATGAAAAATCTCTTCCACCGTGGTAATTCCTTCTTTAACTTTCCGAAATCCATCCTGTTTAAGCGAAATCATGCCGCCGGCGTTGGCGATGCGGCGGATGTTGTTGATGCTGGCGTCGCTCAAGACGGCATCGCGAAGTTCGTCGTTCACGACCAGCAACTCGTGTACGCCGAGGCGGCCCTTGTAGCCCGTATTGCGGCAGCTTTTGCAGCCGACGCCCTTGTAAAATGCGTCGGGCTGCACGCCCATCCGGTCGAGGGCCTTGCGGATGTTTCGCGGCGGTTCGTACTCTTGCCGACACTTTGCGCAAATGCGGCGCACGAGCCGTTGAGCAAGCACCATATTTAAGGCGGCGCCAATCAGATAGCTCTCGATGCCCATATTGATCATCCGCGTGATCGCGGAGCAGGCGTCGTTGGTATGGAGCGTGCTAAAGACGAGGTGGCCCGTCAGAGCGGCTTGGATGGCCGTACGCGCGGTCTCGTCGTCGCGGATTTCGCCCACCATGATGACGTCCGGGTCTTGACGCAGCAACGTTCGCAACGCCTTGGAGAAGGTCATGCCAATCTTGGTTTGCACTTGGAACTGATTGATCAGCGGCAAGTGGTACTCGATCGGGTCTTCGACGGTGCAGACGTTGTTCTCCATCGAACTGATGGCGTTCAAGGCGGCGTACAACGTGGTTGACTTGCCGCTGCCTGTCGGCCCGGTGACGAGGATGATGCCGTTGGGAGCGTGGATGTTCTGCCGCAGGAGCGTGAGGATATCTTCGGCGAAACCCAGGTCGGCGAGATTGAGTGAAACGCTTCGCGTGTCGAGGACGCGAATCACCGTTTTTTCGCCGTTATTCGCGGGGAACGTGCTTACGCGAAGGTCGATCTTACGGCCTTCCAGCATCACGAGCACGCGGCCATCTTGCGGCAAACGGCGTTCGCTGATATCCATCCCGCCCATGATCTTGATGCGGCTCGTCACCGCGCTGAGCAGGTGCGAGGGAACTTCCAAGGCCTTGTAGAGCCGACCGTCGATGCGGTAGCGAATCCTCATGCAGCGTTCGGCCGGTTCGATGTGGATATCGCTGGCACCTTCCTTAACGGCGTTAAAAAGGATGTAATTGACCAAACGGATGACGGGAGATTGGCCGGCGATCTCCGCAATATCGCTGATATCTTCAATCGCCTCTTCGATCAACGTGACGTCGGTGTTTTCCGAGTCCTCGATGATATCGTCGATCACGAAGACCTTGGAGTTCGGCAGCGTGCCGATCGCCCGCCGAATGTCCTTGCTCGTGGCGGCGACGATTTGAACTTGGAGGTTCGTCATGCCGCGAACTTCCTCGATGAGAAAGAGGTTCGACGGCTCCGGCACGGCCAGCGTTAGCACGCCCCGGACGACGAAGAGCGGCAGTACGAGGTTCTTTTCGATATACTCTCGCGGCAGCACGTCGAGAATCTTGAGGTCCATCAATCGAGCGTCGAGCTTGGCATGGGGGACGCCGTATTCGGCGGCGAGGCACTCGATGACCTGATCCTCGCTGCAAAAGTTTTGCTCGACGAGAATTTCGCCCAACAACTGATTCTGCCCGCTCTGCTTCTGCTGCGCTAGCGCGGTCTGCAAGTCTTCAGGGCGAATAAAGCCCTTGGCGACGAGCAGATCCCCGATGCGACGGGGTGCAAGAGTTGCGGTGGGCATGACGGATGGATGGTGAATGGTGAGTGGTGGTGGGTTAATGCGTGTACTCGGGTCTCTAGTCCCTCTTCAAGCTCTTCACGGCATCGATAACGCTATCAAAAATTTCGAGATGATTGTCGAGTCGAGTAATTTCAAATATCTTGCGATTCGCGTCGTTGATGGTTGCGATGCGGAGATCGCCACCCCGTTCGCGAAGGCCGTCGAGGACGTTCATGACGGCGGTTAGCCCGCAACTGTCGAGCATTTCCGTGCCATCCATGTCGAGGACCACGCGATTCCGTTCTAAGGAAGGGACAAACGCCTCAAACCCATCGGCCTGTTCGCTGCCGAGCTCATCGGGCGTGTGAACTACGATAACTTCGCCAAAAATTTCGGTGGGGAGGGTCATGGGGGGATTTAGGTGATGGGCCTTGGGTCTACAGGTTCAGGGATTTCTCACGATTGACTTCTATATCCTCCATCCGCAGGATCGCATTGACTCTCTTCAACAATTCTCGCGGGCTAAATGGCTTTGCGACGACCGCTAATACATTCCAAGTTCTGGCCAGTTCGTCGTGCTTCAATTCAAATCCTTTGGCAGTCAGCATGAGGACCGGGATATCGGCGGTGGCCGGGTTGTCGCGAAGTCGTTGCACCAGCCCCAGGCCATCGAGCCGAGGCATCTGGCAATCGGTGATGATTAGATCGGGTAGGGCCTTTTCGATTGCTTCCAAGGCTTCCAATCCATCACCGGCCGTATCGACGATATAGCCGGCGTGCTGGAACTTGAATTCCGCCGCACGAAGGATGTAGATGTCGTCGTCGCAAAGTAGGATGCGTTGGGGCATGGTGGGTAGTTGTCGGTTGTGTCAGTACAGAATAAGCAGGGCGCAGTCACCAGACGTCTCTCTTCATCGTTCATTATTAAATCTTCAGCTCCACGCTAAACGTACTCCCCTGCCCGAGCGTGCTTTCCACGGTTAGCCGTCCACCGTGAACGTCTTCCACGATGTGCTTGGCAAGGGGTAAGCCTAGCCCGGTGCCGGGTGCCATCTCTTTGTTCCTTTCCACGCGATAGAACTTTTCAAATACGCGGTTGCAGTCGTCGCCGCTGAGGCCGACGCCCGTATCCTGCACGTCGAACCGCACTTGGCCCTCTTCCATGCGGCTGCGGAGGGTGACGCTGCCACCGGGCGGCGTGTATTTGATGGCATTGGAGAGAAGGTTGATGGCAGCCTGCAAGAGCATGTCGCGATCGATCAGCACGCTGAGATACATCGGGCTGAGATCGTTGATTAAGGCGATGCTCTTGGCCTCGGCGGACGGCTGGACGATGCTCAGAGCCTCGTCGAGAATCTCGTTGAGCGAGCGGGGTTCCTTGCTGACGTTGACGACTCCGGCTTCAATGCGGGCCAAGTTCAGCAGGTTTTCGACCAGGCGTTGCAAGCGGTCGGCTTGGCCGTTGATGACGGCAAGAAATTCCTCGCGGGTGTTCTCATCTTCGGCGTCGCCATCGGCAAGCAGTTCGACGTAGGCTTTGATGCCGGCCAAGGGCGTCTTCATCTCATGGCTGACCGAGGAGACAAACTCCGCATTGCGTTTTTGCACGGCTTTATGCTCGCCGATATTGCGTAGTACGACGACCGCGCCGCAACTTTCGGCACGTTCGTCGGTTGCCTTATTCTCGCCGGAAAGTCGTGCGGCGGTCGCGCGATACCAATGCGAATGGCCTTCCATGTCGGCAATCTCGATATCTTCGTTGCGTCTTTCGGTCGATTTGTGGCGGGCCGTTCCCAGCAGCAAATCGACCAGCTTTTGGCAGTGGATGATTGATTTGGCCGCGCGGGTTTCTACATTTTGCATGTCGAACTGAAAGAGCTGCTCGGCACTGGAATTGACCATTACCAACTCGTCGTAGGAATCGGCGACAAGAATCGGCTCCGGCAAGCTCGATAGAATACCCTTGATCTGCGCGGCCTCCGAAGTAGCCCTGCGGCAGCGGATTTCAAGCGCGGAGCGGGCCTGTTCGAGATTCTGAATCTGCCGTCCGTGGTCGCGAAAAGCTTGGTGGACCTGCTCCAAGACCTGCGACCAGGGACCGCCGATGGAGGGCGGCGGGAGCAACGTCCCGCCTTCGTCGTGCCATATCTCGTGCGGGTCCATTTCGCACAGCGACGTTAAATAGTGCCGTTCGGCAATGCGGCCCCGGTGAAACTTGCGTACCCACCAAAGCGTGAAGAGGATCGCGGTGAGCGAGCCGGTTACGAAGAAACCTAGGCGCAGCGCGGGCGAGCCGAAGCCAACCGGCAATGCGGCTTCGCAGCCGATCGGCCAGATCAGTCCCAGCACGACCGCCGACAACGCCAGCAAGTCGCTCGTTCTTACCCCAATCTTTGCCATGCCATCCTACTTTTAATGGCGCACTGCGTAACGCGGGTCGAGGGCCTGTGCTTTGCGCAACTGCGCATCGGCCTCTTCAAACTGCCCGAGTTTTGTCGCGGTGCAACCCATCAAAAAATAGGCCAAGGCATTGGTATTGTCCAGCGAAAGCGATTGCTGTAGAGACTTTTGCGCATTGCGGTAGTCGCCCGTCTTATAATAGGCAAGCCCGAGCGTGCAAAAAGTGGCCGCCGACTGGGGAAACTGCCGCGCGGCGGGCGCGAGAACTTCAATTGCCGCTTCAGGCTGGTTCTGTTTTAGAAGTTGCGTGGCGATTTCAATCCGATATTGCGGGTTGTGCGGGTCGTAGTCGGCCGCCTTGCGGAAGTATGCCATCGCCGTTTTGAGCGAGCCTGCTTCGGCGGCTTGGCGACCCTTTTCCAGAAGCTCGGCGGACGATTCGCGGCCGCTTGGAGCGGCCGTATCGACGGTGCCGTTCGTAGCGGTCGTCGCGTTGGCGGAAGCCGAGCAAAGCAGTACGCCGTTCGACTGCGACGGCGGTGCCCGATGCAGTTGGGCAGCGACCACGGCGCGCGTGCGACTTTCTTCAAGAGTCGTCGGCGTCGTATGCGGTATAATGCGATGTGCAAACGGCGTGTTGGGCGCCACGGTACTGACGCTCGTGCAGCCGCAAGCCAACGACAGGGCGCAGATCAGCAAACGCAGTTTGCACAGTGGGCAGGGTGGCGTCATGGCATTTGCCTCGGGCGGAGGATGTCGGTCTTGGTGCCGGGCTGGCCGGGGTCGAACGGATGCAGGGGAGCAACGACGGTCGGCTTAGGGCCGGCGCGATTCAGGTCGTCGAGCATCCAATCTGCGACTTCCGGGCTGTTTGCTCCGCCCATTCCGCCCAATCGGGCCGAGCTTGGGAAACCGTTGGCCGTAGCGGCGGCCGGAGTACCCTGGAAAATCTCGCTCCGCAATTGGATGGCGTCGTTGTTCTGCGGATCGAAGTGAACGGCCATTTCGGCAAAACGCAAAGCCGTGTCGCGGTCGTTCTTTTCCCACGCTTCCTGGGCCATCCGCATATAGCGCCGACCGACGGAACGTCGCCCAATCGGCATCATCTGTTCGGTAAAGACATCTTGCCTGCGTTCGAAGAGGCACTGTTCGTGCTGCGCTTCTTTGCAAGTGGCCGGCTCGTAAACGATTCGTGGAGTGATGAGCACAATCAATTCTTGTCGATCCGTAGTCTCGGTGGTATTGCGGAACAATACGCCCGCATAGGGTATCGAGCCGAGCAGAGGCAGAGCTTGAACGGTCGATGTTTTCTGATCCTTCATCAGACCTCCGATCACCACGGTGCATCCGTCGCGGACCATGATGTTTGTCGTAACCTCGGTTACGGTCTTGTTGGGCAGCGTGAAATTGCCCGCGATTTTTACGTCGCCGTCGGAAAGCTCCGGGTGGACTTCCATGCGAATGATGCCATCGCGGGAAACAAAGGGCCGCAAGCGAAGTTGCACGCCCGTCTCCAGGAAATCGACCGTCTGCGTGGAGGAAGTTTCCGTGACGGTGGTGCTTACGTAGCCCTTTTTGTCGCCGATGAGAATCTCTGCCCGATGCTTGTTGAGTACCATCAATCGCGGTTTTGCAATCACGTCGGTATCACCGACCGATTCCAGTGCGTTCACGAATGAACCGACGTTGCCATCGAAATAACCGAATTTCAATCCCGTTTGGTCGAAGGTCATGCCGGCTAAACTCGTCGGCGGTGTGCCGTAGCCAACCTTGAGATTGTTCTGTAAGGCGGTGAAGTCGATGCCGAATTTATTGATGTCGTTGAGCTTGACGCTGAGGATCATGGCCTCGATGGAGACCTCCAACGGCCGTATATCGACCTCGGTCACGACCTGGTCCATCTGGCTGAGGACGGCCTGATAGTCGCGGACCAAAACGACATCGCCGCCGGCGTACTTGTCGCCGCCGACCGTGCTGTCGTTTGCAGCGATGCCCGCCTCGGCGGCCGACGACACGCTCACCATGCCGATGCGTTCGGTCAAGAGCGGCGCAAGTAGGGTTTTAAGTTCCGTTGCGGTGACATAATTTGGCCGGAAGACCCGCGTGCCGACGCGATCCAACGCTTGCTCCATATTGTTGAATTCATCCGGTGTGCCGACAAAGATAAACTTGCCCTGCCGTCGCATCGTGTATCCGGTCGACTTCAAAATCGCGTCGAGGGCACTTTCAATATCGACCCCTTCCAGCGTGGCCGAGACTTTGCCCTGGACTTCCTTGCCAGCCAAAATGTTCAAATGGCCCTGCTCGCTAATCAAATCGAGCACTTCGCGAAGATCGCTGTTTTGAATCCGTATGTTGAGCTTGCCGTTCCCCTGGCCATCGGCTTTTACGACGGGGCGTCGGGAGGGAGCGGCCGAGGCGGGCGAAGACGCTGCACCACGAACGACATTTTCTCGTGCGTGCGACGGAATTGCGGGAAGAGCCTCTGCTTGGGGTTGTGGTGGCGGCGGTTCGATGACTTCCGGCCCAATGGGCGCGGGAGACGGTAGGTGAAGCGGTGGCGGATCGTCCGCCAAGGCGACGCTATCGACCGGTTGCGAGAGAACCAATTCTGGCCCCGATGAAGCCATCGCTAGGGCAATCGGTGCCTTGAACGAGCCGGATGGCAATGTTCGATCCGCCGCAATTTGTCCTTCCGCACGAATCGCGACGAAGCCAACATTTTGTGCTGTAGCTTGTGGTGCAAGCGTCTCGCCTGCTGTAGTTTTTTTCGAGGCAGCCGTAACGGACGCACCACCATGACGCTGAGTCGCCACTGACAGCCCGCGAAGCTCGTCCATTCGCGCTTGCGTCGGCGACTCATCCGGCGTGCAGATGGAGAGGCCAACGTCTGGCGGTTGTTTGACCGTGCTGGCGGGCAACTCGGTCGAAACGACGACGTAGCCGGCCAGTCCAATGCCGACTGCGGCAAAAGTTGCGACCAAAAGAAAACGGCGAAACGCCTTCATGACGGGTCTTCCTTGACCGAGAAAAAAGTTTTACGGTATGCTTCCAACCATTTCGATCGTGCCCGATTTGGGCGTCTGCATTTGCAATTCGTACTGCTTGCCGAGTCGTTCCAGCACGACGCTCCGCGCTTGAATCTCAGTCAAAATGAAGGCGAGCCGCCGTCCATCCTTGGTTCGTATCTGGATACTTTCCTGAAGGCGGTAATTTTTGCCGTTAATCCGTGCGACCGGCGAACTCGATCCAACGATGGTGCTGGAAAGTACGAGGTTCGCCGCGCGGGGCGATATTTCTTGCTCGATCGGCTTCAAGTCTATTTTATGAACGAGAGTTTCAAAGAATTTCGATGTCTGAAACGGATCGCATGCAACCTTGAGAGGATCGGCGGGCTTGGTTCGCGGATCGCTTTCCATCCAAGCGGAAAGCTGTTGCCAGGAATAGGGCGTACCTTTGGCGGTGTTTACAAGTGCCGGGACTGCAACGCTGGATGTCTCCGGGGCGGCACTCCCGAGCACTGGCACAGGCGGCTTGCCGGACACCATACCGACCGACAGCTTGGCATCCGTGCTGAACCAACTCGACATCAACGGAGCCCAGAAATAGAGCGCGACGACGCCCAGAAGCCCCAAGATGGCAGCCTTCTTGGGGTTGGCGGTCATTTCGCGTCGAAGTTGTTTTCCGAGTCTTCCCAAACTCACCGGTCTACCCCTTTTGTTTTTTTACAGCACGCTCTTACCAGCTTCATTTCCTATATCGGCTAATTGGAACAGACTGTGCAACCAGAAATGTCCGAATTACCGATAAACACGACCAGGACTACCTCGCCGACTATATCTCTCCCATTTTTTTTGTCAACATCCAACTTTACGGAAGCTATCCAAATATAGCTTGGCATCTCTTCAAGGGTCCGCAAGAACTGATGTATTTGGCCGAATCGCCCTCCCAGACTGATCGAGACCGGCACTCGCCGCAGCTTTTCGTAGGCCGTTGCCGGTTGAGGATCAAATCGAGTGATGCGAACTTTGGCCTTGTTGGCCGAATCGTGAATCATCGCCAGGATGCCGCCCAGTTCCTTTTCGCTCGGGGCTTGCAGGCGGCAATGGGCCACATAGGCGATCGTTGTGTCCATCTCCATTTTTGCGGCCCGCAGTGCTTTGCCCGACTTCTCGGAATCGGCGACGAAGTCCTGCTTGGCGCGGATCTGATCGCGAAGTTCGGCAATCGCCCTCATGCCGGGCAGGTAATACCAAACGACGAATGCGACGGCCACCGCCGCGACGGGCAGGATGACGATCCAACTGTTTTTGTTTGTGCCGGCGATGGGTTGGTTCATGGCGATATTTCCCGTGTCGTTGCAACCGAAGCGTTTACCGCAGCCGTCGATCGCGACGCGGGAACTTGCGATGAACTTGCGACGTTGACCTTGGAGGGGATGCTAACCGGCCCGCCGTTGGGTCCGCCGGGTTGCCCATAACCGGGCCGCACCAGCAGTAGGGCCTGGAAGTGCATTACCGGACCTTGCGGGCTCTCGACGCTCTCGACGCTCTTCAGTTCTACTTTGGAAAAAAGGCTGCCTTTGCTCGCCTGATTCAGATAGTCGTAAACTGCCGCCGCGTCGGTCGTGGTGCCCGCGATGCGGATGTAGGTCCGCTCTTTGTCGAATTCGTTGCGCAACCGCTGTGCGTCGCGTTGCGTCGCCGGGGCCTTGCGGAGCCTCTCCTCGTCGGCTTTGGCGTCGGCACGCGGACGAGCATCGACGACCGACGGTTCGATCGATGCCTCCGTCGCAATTTGTATTTGATAGATCGTGATTTCGCGGGGCAGCGGCGCGACGACGGCGGAGAGAAGTTGCGAGCGCGGCCAAGGGAACCGCAAGTAAGTGAATAGCTCGGCCTCGCTGCGGGCGGCTTGCATTTGTTCCTGAAATTTTACCCAAGCACCATTTTCGCGCGTGGCGTCATCGCAAAGCGCGGTGGCAGAATCCAGTTCCTGCTGGGCCTGTCGATGCTGACGATATTGCGTGAACGCGGCGGCAGCCAGCAACATTGCCGCACAAAGCACCACCACAACGCGCCACGGTTTTACTTGCCGTTGCGCGTGTTGCCGATGGTACTCCAGCGGTAGAAAATCGATGTCGTGCATGGTTTTCAATGCGCCTCCCGCAAGGCCAAGCCGGCAGCCACATCCCACTGGCCGACGCGCCCCGATGTGGGAGCCTTGGAATAACTGCGGAGCGGATTTCCCAGTTCGCAGGGCAAGTCGCTGCGACCGCTGAACCACTCCAGAACGCCGGAATGCGCCTCGCCTCCGGTGAAAACCGCTTGCGCCAACGGTTGGCCGCGAAACGTCACACTGTGATACCGCGCGCAGAGCGAGACTTCATGCACGAGTTTTTCCATCACCGGGCGGATCGACTCGGCAATGCTTCGCGTGATCTCGGGGTCGCGCTGGTCGGCGCGTCGATCGCCATTGTGGCGGCGCAAAGCGATGGCGTCTGCTAGCGGCATGTTTAGGTTGCTAGCGACCGCTTCATCCAAGTGCCGGCCACCCAGGTCGATATACTTCACGAAGAGCGGATCGCCGCCTCGTGCGATGAGGATCGACGTATTCGACGCGCCCACGTTGACGAACATTCGCCGCTTCTGCAAATCGTCGTCGCGGCGGAATTGGCAGACGTAACACCGCAGCAAGGCCAGCGGCTCCGCATCGATTGCCAAAAGCCGCAGGCCGGTTGCTTCGGCGATGGCTAACAAGCGTTGGACAACCGGACGGTGGCACGCCAGCAAAATCACTTCGCGTCGAACGACATCGCCTTGCCGTACATCGTCTGCGGTCAGAAAGCGGATTTCAGCGTCTTCGGCACTGAAGGGAAGCTTTCCTGCCGCCTCGAAGTGTACGATTTTCCGTAGCTCTTCACCCGACGACTGCCCCACGCGAATGTTCTGTACGAACAAACGCCCTGCCCCTAAGCTGACAACGGCGTCGCGGCCGCGAAAGTTCCGGCCCTCGCGAGCGCGTTGGATGGCATCGATGATCTGGCTATCGCGGCCTTCGGCGTCGTCCGCAGCAGCCGGCAAATCCCAGCGAGCCGCTTCCTTAAGCTCGGATCGCGCGGCATTGAACTGCAAAAGCTTAACCGACCGACTGCCGATATCGACGCCGATGGGACTAACTTGGGAGCGGCCGAGGAAGGAGACCATGAGTGGGTTTAAGATTCGGGAATTATTAGGGTTCAGGAGGTCGGATTCAAATTTTTAATTTGCTTTCAACTACTTACGACTGGCCGCGTATCAATGCGCGGTGGAGGTCGGCAAGTTCGTGGAGCCGCTAAAGGTTGTTGCGCCGCTGGTGGCGATTGAGGTCGAGCCGGTCGTACTAATCGTCGTCGTACCAGTTGGGGTGATCGTTATCGTTCCGGTCGTG
>JANXOJ010000264.1 GCA_025353625.1 Planctomycetota bacterium
AGCGCAAAACTACTCCGGCAAGGAGACTTGGTGGAAGAAGATGGGCCTCGACCTCAAAGACCTCTACGGCATCGACTTGAAAGACGACGTCGATTTCCAAGGGCCGCCCGATCGGCTTACCGCTTTTCGCATGACCGATCCGCTCTCGCATGGCATTCCCGACGGCAACCTCAAAATGCACCACGAGTTCGCCACTTGGTTTGCCACCAAATGGACGCATCGCGTGATCGACGCCGTCGACAAGTATTCACCCGACTTCATCTATTTCGACGGTGGCGGAAGCTATCCGTTCTGCGGTCGCGGCACCGGGCGCGGCCTCCGCGCCGACGCCACGCCGCGCGTGATTGCGCACCTCTATAACTCGAGCATCCAAAAACATGGCGGCAAGTTGGACGCAATGGCCTTCACCAAGGGCAGCGAAGACTCACGGGCAGTCGCCGTCAACTTCGAGTCGCACGTGCCGGGCGCAATCGAGCGCAATCGGCCGTGGCAGACCGAAAATGGCCTGGGCGAATGGTTCTACTTCAAGGGAACGTTTTACGACAGCGGCATGGTCATTCATCAGATGCTCGAAGCCGTTTCGCACGACGGAAACTACGCGATCAACATCCCCTTGACCCCGGCCGGAGAGTTGGACCCCGGCGGTGTAAAGACGCTGCAACAGATGGGCGACTGGATGGACGTAAACAGCGAAGGCATCCACGATTCAAGTGCATGGACAACTTGGGGCGAAGGCCGCATCGTCATGCAGGGCGGCAACTTGGGCAAAGACCACGCCAAAACGCCGTACACGGGCAGCGATATCCGCTTTACCACCAAGGACGGTGCCGTCTATGCCTACCTCATGGCATGGCCCGCCGATGGAAAGGCGACGATCCACTCGCTAAAAACTGCTGCCGGAAAAATCACAAGCGTTAAATTGCTCGGCTGCAAGGAGATGCTCGTTTGGAATCAAACGCCCGATGGCCTAATGGTAACGCTGCCAGCAACGAAGCCCTGCGAATTCGCCTACGGGCTGAAAATCGTCGGCCAGAACTTGACCGCCGCGCATTAACCATCGACTCCCCGCTCCGATAAACGGGAGAGGGGCCGAGGGTGAAGGCACTGGCCCGCACCAGCGACCATGAGTACCCTGGCCGAGGCGACGGCATAAGTGAATTGAGCAAAATTGTATTCGTGGGATTTGGAACCACCATAGCCCTGAGCAATCGGAAGTGCTTTACCCTCTTCGTAGGGCAAGTCGCTAAAGAGAATCGGGAGGGGGGGCCATTTTTACTTGGAAGCGATTTCCATTGCAGTTCCCAATCGCGATTAGGTGCGAATGAACGCTGCGACGAGCGGGTTTTGTCGCAGGCACTCAATATCTTCCGGCGTGGGCAATTGCGGTCGGTCTCGCTGTGTGGCGACGAGGCATAGGAAGCCGAAAGAAATGCCTGCGGTCGCTCGGAACTGATGCCACGTTCCGCCGGGGATATGGACGATGTCGTGCGTTGCCAAGCGGTGAACTTCGGAGCCTAGGAACACTTCGCCCTCGCCGCGAAGGACCATCACGACGTGGATGTGGTCGTGGCGTTCGAGCGTGGAATGTCCGCCGGGCGCAATCTCAAAATATCGCAGTGCGGTGGGCACGGACGAGCAGCCATCAAATAGAACCTGCCGCGTGATATCCTTAAACGTCGTGCCCTGTTCCTTATAGCGAAGCAAGGGCAAGTCTTGCCAAGTAAAGTCGCGCGCATGCCGCAGAATGGATGCTTTGCACCCTTCCTTATCGTCCTTTACGGCGTCGAACGTTTCCGCGGTAGCCATCTACGTCCTTTATGCCCTTGCAAACTGAAGCTAAACTAGCCCATTATTATAGCGTCTTTTGAATCGCATTAAAAACTGCGGCCAAAAAAAATCGGGCGGGTCGGCTCACCGTTTTATCCACGGCAAAGCCAAACCGCCCGCTATTCAATGTTTTTGACGATCCACAAACCAACGCGGTTGCGTCAGGCCCCGCTTCCCGCACCGACCGGGACCGGTTGCTCCTGTGCGTGTTGCTGCACGGCAGTAAACTTCAATTGCTTCTTGCCGGCCACTTCGACGACTTCCACCGTGATCGTGTCCATGCCGTTGAATTCGCCCTTGAGCAACTCTTCGGAGAGCGGGTCTTCGATCAGATTCTCAATCGCGCGGCGCAATGGCCGGGCACCAAAATCGAGATCCTTGCACGCTTTGCGGATGATGAGGTCTTTCGACCCGTCCGTCAGCACGAGGGCCAAGCCGCGCTCCAACAGTCGTTCGCGAACCTTGGCCACTTCCATTTCGATGACGTTCTTCAGGTCGCTTTCCGTGAGGTGGCGGAAAACGATAATGTCGTCAACGCGGTTGAGGAACTCGGGCCGGAAGACCTTTTCGATCTGCTCCTGGACGCGGCCCTTCATGCTGTCGTACGAGGAATCATCGTCGCCCTTCTGGAAACCGAAGGTCGATTCGTTCTTGATCGCTTCGGCGCCAGCGTTCGTGGTCATAATGAGAATCGTATTGCGGAAATCGACATTGCGACCAAAACTGTCCGTCAAACGCCCCTCTTCCATTACCTGCAACAACATGTTGTAGACGTCGGGGTGGGCCTTCTCGATTTCGTCGAGGAGTACAACCGCGTAGGGACGCCGGCGAATCTTCTCGGTCAACTGGCCCCCTTCCTCAAAGCCGACGTAGCCCGGAGGCGCACCGATCAAGCGGCTGACGTTGTGCTTCTCCATGTACTCGCTCATGTCGATCTGAATCAACGCATCCTCGTCGCCGAACATGAACTCGGCGAGTGCCTTGGCGAGCAACGTCTTGCCGACGCCGGTGGGGCCTGCGAAAACGAAGCAGCCGGTGGGCCGCTTGGGATCCTTCAGCCCGCTGCGACTGCGGCGGACGGCCTTGGAGATCGACTTAATCGCCTCATCCTGGCTGACCACGCGGCGGTGCAAATCGCCTTCCATCTTCATCAGCCGCATCGAATCTTCCGTCGACATCCGCACGAGCGGAATGCCGGTGATCTTGGAAACGACCTCGGCGATGACATCTTCATCGACCACGCCGTCCGTGGCGCGGGACTTCTCCCGCCACTCGTGGGTAATCATCTGCTTCTTTTTCTTGAGCTTGTCGGCCTGATCGCGGAGGGCAGCCGCCTTCTCGAAATCTTGGTTCGCGACCGCTTCCTCCTTTTCGCGATTGAGGTTCTCGACTTCCTCGTCGATCTCCTTCAAATCGGGCGGACGGGTCATCGACTTCAAATGGACGCGAGCACCCGCCTCGTCGATCACGTCGATCGCCTTATCCGGCAGGCAGCGGCCCGTGATATAACGGCTGGAAAGCTCGACGGCCGCTTCCACGGCGTCGTCGGTAATCTGAACGTGATGGTGCGTCTCGTAGCGGTCGCGAAGACCCTTGAGGATCTCGACGGTTTCCGGCTTGCTCGAAGGTTCCACCATCACCACTTGGAAGCGGCGGTCCAACGCACTATCCTTTTCAATATATTTGCGATATTCGTCGAGCGTCGTTGCGCCGATGCACTGAATTTCGCCGCGCGAGAGTGCCGGCTTCAAGACGTTCGAGGCGTCGATGGCACCTTCCGCACCGCCGGCACCCACGAGGGTGTGCAGTTCGTCGATGAAGAGGATGGTGTTCTTCGCCCGGCGGACTTCGTTCATCACCGCTTTGATGCGCTCCTCGAACTGCCCGCGATATTTCGTGCCGGCAACCATCATCGCCAGGTCGAGTACCACGATGCGACGATCGGCCAACAACTCGGGCACGTCGCCGTTGACGACGCGCTGCGCGAAACCTTCGACGATGGCCGTTTTGCCAACGCCAGCCTCGCCCAGCAGCACGGGATTATTCTTCGTGCGGCGGCCGAGAATCTGCATCGTTCGCTCGATCTCCTTTTCGCGGCCGATCACCGGATCGAGCTTGCCCTGTCGAGCGAGCTCGGTCAAATCGCGGCCGAAACTATCGAGTGCGGGAGTTTTCGATTTGCGCGACTGCGGATGCTCGCCGGAACCACTTTCCTTGCCGCTGCCGCCTCCGCCACCGGCGAGGCTGCCGGCTCGCTCGGAGCCTTCGCCCCCCTCCATGCCGTGGCCCAAGAGACTCAAAACCTCTTCGCGTACTTCCTCTAGCTTCAAGCCCAGGTTCATCAAGACCTGGGCAGCCACGCCTTCTTGCTCGCGCAGGAGACCCAGCAAGATATGCTCGGTGCCGACGTAATTGTGCCCAAGGTTCCGAGCTTCTTCCATGGAGTACTCGATGACCTTCTTGGCGCGCGGCGTCTGCGGAAGCTTGCCCATCGTGACCATGTCGGGGCCGCTCTGCACGAGCTTCTCAACCTCCAGCCGAATCTTGCGGAGATCGACCTCGAGGTTCTTAAGCACGTTGGCAGCGACGCCGCTGCCTTCTTTGATCAGGCCCAGCAAGATATGCTCGGTGCCGATATATTCGTGGTTGAACCGCTGTGCCTCTTGGTTGGCAAGCTGCATGACCTTGCGGGCGCGGTCGGTGAATCGCTCGTACATTCAAACTCTCCCTTGTTTTCCAGCCATCTCTCTAGGCCGCAACTCTGTTCTCTAAGTCAACTGTGACCGAAGTAATGTTACGCTGACGGGCCTGATTGAGCAACTCTCCCTCGCGATGGATTTCCAAAGCCCAACGGTGGGCACCGTCCATTCGCACGAGGAGATTGAGCTGCGTCGTTGCTTCGTCGAAACGCTTCGTATGTCGCAAAAGCGTCGCCATAAGCAATCGCGCTTCTAAATCGCGGTCGTTCCGCCGCAGCAACATCGCCAGCTTTCGCTCGGCTTCAAACCAATTCCCCTTCAAGTATTCTTCGAGGGCCCGTTCAAAAAGTTGTTCGTCCGTTCCGCTGGGCTGCGATTTCCGCCGCCGATCGATCCAAACCGAATAGCCTACTGAAAGGCACCACGCACTGCCAAGGACAATCCAACAAATTATACGCAACTCTGGCGCGACGAGCTCGCTCCATACACACGTTCCCAGCAGGATCGAGTTCAGTAGTGCCGCCGCCACGAACGCCACCGCCAATGCGGTCCAGTTTCCGTCACGGGCCAACTGCGGTAATCCCGGCCATGCGTAGGCCACCCACGGCATCCTGCTCATCGGGCATCCAAACCTCTCCGAGTACGTTAGCACCAAAGTTTTGCCGCGGTCTGAGAAAAGCGTTCCCGCCGAGTCGCGGCCCGGTTTTCACCGTATACCGCTGGCCCGATGGCCTTTCCCCACGTCCGTAGCCAACGAATTGTAGCTTTGGAAAGGGTTAGAATCAAGGTAACTAAAGGGCGGAAAGAAAGTCGTTGAAGGACATTCGTAAGATTCGTCCCGGAAACACTTTAACGCACATTGCATGGGGCGAACCGAAGAGATGGGGCATTGCCCTTTTTGCCCGGATTGCTTCAGCCAGCACGTTTTGCGACACTTAGGATGGCAATTTTTGCCCCTAACTTGGGCTAGGCGAGCTAATCCTCCGTAGAGTGTCCTTTTCAGAATAGCCGACAAAATCAGCGAGAAACGATGAATCATCAAGTAATCAGTAACCAAAGAGTGGAAAACGACACTGCTTTGCTCAGAATCCTCGATGCAGCGGCGAATCGGGCTAGCGAGGGCCTTCGAGTGATTGAAGATTGCGTCCGTTTCGGGCTCGATGATGCCCATTTAACCGGCTGTTGCAAGAACATTCGCCACGATTTGGCCGAGGCTCTCGGCGCTATTTCATGGTCACAGCGGCTCGCTGCACGCGAAACCCAAGCCGACGTGGGAACAATAATCACCGCCCCCGCAGAGTACAAGCGGGCCGATTTCCACGATATTCTGACGGCAAATTTCCTTCGGCTTCAGGAAAGCCTGCGGAGTTTGGAGGAGTTCGGAAAAATAGTGAGCAACGAATTGGCTGCCGCAATTGAGCAAATCCGGTATCGCACCTATACGCTGCACCGTGCCGTGGAGGTCACGCGCGGAAGCCTGGAGCATCTGTCCGAGGCACGAATCTATGTTCTCATAAATGGACGGGCATCGCTCGGCGAATTTGAAGAAACGGTAGGCGGCTTGATCGCGGCGGGCGTCGATTTGATCCAACTTCGCGACAAAAACCTGCCGGATCGTGCGTTGCTCTATCGCGCGCGGGTGCTTCGAGACTTGGCCCGAGACTCCAAAACGCTGGTAATCATCAACGATCGTCCCGACTTAGCCGCGCTGGCCCAGGCCGACGGCGTACATGTCGGGCAAGACGAACTTTCCGTCAAGGACGCCCGATCCATTGTCGGCCCTCGGGCATTGATCGGGGTGTCGACGCATACCATTGAACAAGCGCGGCAAGCGGTTCTGGACGGCGCGAATTACATCGGCGTCGGCCCGACATTCCTGTCCGGTACGAAGCACTTCGATCATTTCCCCGGCGTGGAACTCTTGAAGGCAGTCTCAGCCGAAATCCGCCTACCCGCCTTTGCCATCGGAGGAATCGCGCTGGAGAATGTACAAAAAGTAAAATCCGCCGGCTTCACTCGCATCGCCATTAGCGGGGCGATCGCATCGGCAAAGGAACTAAATGCAATAATGAGGACGGAAAAATGATTGCCTGCCCTCCATCCTCTCTTCCCCAATTTTCTTTTCAAAACTCCCATGTCCTACGAAGTCGAACTCAAATTCCCCATTCCCGACTTGCCGGCTTTTGCCAAAAAGCTAGCCGCGCTCGGCGCCGATATCTCTGCCGCCCAGGACGAAGTCGATCTCTATTTCGCCCATCCGTCGCGCGATTTTGCCCAAACCGACGAAGCCGTCCGCTTGCGGCGTAAAGGCGAAGCGAATTGCATCACCTACAAAGGCCCCAAGATCGACGCCGCGACCAAGACTCGCCGCGAGATTGAATTGCCGCTAAGTCCCGGCACTAAGTCCTTCAAATCCTGGACGGAAATCCTGGAAGCAGTCGGGTTTCGGCCCGTCGCCGAGGTCCATAAATCGCGCCGCAAGGCGAACGTTAACCATCGAGGCCATGCGGTCGAAGCCTCACTCGATGAAGTCCAAGGCGTGGGAACTTTTGTTGAGTTTGAACTGGTCGCCGAAACGGAAGGGGTTGAAGCCGCGATAGCCTGCATTCTCGATTTGGCCCAATCGCTGGGTCTTTCCGACAGCCAGCGGCGCAGTTATCTTGAACTGCTTCTCGAACGTAGGGTGGCGTCGAGCAGCCCATGACGTACACGATCCGCTCGACACCATCCTACTACCACTCGCGACAACCATTATGTATCTTGGCATTGAAATCGGCGGCACAAAACTACAATTGGCCATCGGCACGGGCGACGGTTCGCCCCTCGTCGAATTGGTCCGCACGGACATCCACCGCGAAGACGGAGCGGGCGGAATCTTGCGGCATATTGAGACCATCGGTCGCGCCTTGATCGCGCGACACCACCCCACGGCCGTCGGTATCGGCTTTGGCGGCCCCGTCGACGCCGAGGCGGGCCGGACGATCACCAGCCACCAGATTGAAGGCTGGACCGACTTCGCCCTGACCGAGTGGTGCCTCGAAACGTTCGGGCTGCCCGCGGCCCTTTCCAACGACGCCGACGCCGCCGGCCTGGCCGAGGCCCTCTTCGGCGCGGGCCGTGGGCATCGGGTTGTTTTCTATATCACCATCGGCAGCGGCATCGGCGGCGCGCTCGCGATTGACGGTCGCGTCTACTCGGGCGGCGGTGGAATCGCCTCCGAGATTGGCCACCTAAGACCCGGTCTGGACGCCAGCGATCCCCGCGCGACCGTCGAGTCGATTGCGAGTGGTTTCGGCATCGCGGCTGCGGGGAAGTCCTGGCTGAGGGAGGAGAAATTCAGCCATCGGCTGGCCGCCGATCTTCTGGCGCGTTGCGATGGCCGGATCGAACATCTCAGTGGCCGAATCATCGCCGAAGCAGCCGCCGCCGGCAACGAGGCCGCACAGCGAATCTTCGCCCGAGCGATCCAAACGCTCGGCTGGGCGATTGGGCAAACGATCACGCTCGTTGCCCCGCAGATCGTGGTCCTCGGCGGCGGCGTACCCTCAATCGGCGAGACTCTTTTCTTCGCCCCGCTTCGCCAGGAAGTGGCCCGCTACGTCTTTCCGCCGCTGGCCCAATCCTACGCCATCGTCCCCGCCGGATTGGGCGAAGCGGTGGTGGTGCATGGGGCACTGGCGGTGGCAAAAGCATTGAAGTGACAACTTGTGGTGCAGGCGAGACGCCCGTACCACAAAAAAGCGAAGTTGATACTGGCCAGGGACTTGGCGGAGTGAATTCGCTCGCTCCGTGCTGTGCTGTGCAACGTACGCGTTACGCATCGCGCGGCTTGCGGGCGACTTTGTGGCGTGTTACGATTGGTTCTTGCGTCAGAAGCGGAACCTGGGGCAGGGAACATCTTGGTTTCTCGACCTACGGATGATTTTAAGCAAGGGCGCGCCGCGGCGGCGCATTGACGTTGGGGGAGCCGTACTTTGAGGATTCAACTTCTTCCGTCGGCGATGTCGCCATCGTGCGATCAACGGCACCAATTTCTGACTTCCTATCTGATCAACGACAGCATCGCCATCGATGCCGGCAGCCTGGGAATCTCGCTCGATCTGGCCGCCCAACGGAAGGTCAAACACGTCTTGCTGTCGCATACGCACGTCGATCACACGGCGGCACTTCCCATGTTTCTGGAAAACTCCATAGATATGGCCGGAACGCGCGTAACGATCCACGGCAGCGATGTCGTGCTCGACTCACTGCGCCAACACGTCTTCAATGGCTGCGTATGGCCCGACTTGGTCCATGAAAAATTGAATTCGCGACCGTTCTTCAACCTTGCGACCTTGGAAGCCGGGCGGTCGTTGGAAATCGCCGGTGTCCGCATCACCCCGATAGCGGTCCATCACAAAGTGCCCACGATGGGATTCATGCTGGAAGAGGGCGACGCGGCCGTCATCCTGTCGATTGACACGGGGCCCACCGAGGAATTGTGGCGGCGCGCCAATGCACTTCGCAGAGTGGATGCTGTTTTTTTGGAAGCAACATTCCCCAATTCGATGGATGATCTTGCGCAGATGACGAAGCACCTTACGCCAAGATTGTTTGCACAAGAAGTTCAAAAGCTTTCCCATCCGGCAAAGATAATCGCCATTCATATCAAGCCGACCTGTTATGAGGAGGTTGTTGCGGAATTGCAGGCACTGGGTTTACCCGACTTGGAAATTGGTCTCCCCGGCAAAGAGTATTGCTTCGTTTAAGCTTTCAAGCGACGTCCATCGCATGGGCATTCGCAGAGAAAAGGCCATCAAAAGAAATGAGCATTAATGGAGGGACCATGGAGGATTCTAGAATCAGTCGGAACGCATTGTTGATTTCCTTAGTTATTCTGTTCTTTATAATTTCTTCAGCAGCCAAACCAGAAGAGCCGCTAGTACGGGACTTCGGCGAGCGGATAAAGATCGTGCAAATGGTTGCCGATCAGATACATTCAAATTGTGAGTTGCTGCACACATGGAAGGGACGCTTTGAGGTGGAGGATGAGAGCCAGATCGACGGTGCCTACGGCGAATTACTTCAAAAGCGTTCTCCGCACCAAGAACTCACTCTGCCAATAGTCCAGAAAACAAGATCTGAGATGCAGTTTGCTGTCGATAGCGATTCCGATACTCTTTTCACAACACTTGAATCTCCTGCGCCGTCTCAGTTTATTGAACTGAATTCTGGCAAAGAAATCGTTCTTCCAACAATGGCATTTCAACAACGAGCGATTCTTTCCAGTTCAGAATTCTTGTTTCTGAATCCGAACCAAGCACTTGGACAAATCAATGGAGTACCCCCGATCAGAGGCGTTCCAGATGGCGGTGGTCGCGTGGCCATTCGAAACGAGTCGTCGAAAGGAAAGAACAGGCAACAATCCGATGTAATCGACCCGCGATTACTTTTCGGCATCAATAACGAGCCATTTTGGAAGCCTCTCGAGGTCTGGGCAACTTGGGCGGATCGCCGGCCGCAGGACCGAAGTCAGCTCGAAAAGATGATCTCCGTCAGGCGTGAAGGTGCAGTCGATAAGCCGGTATTCGTAATCACGATAACGCGTCCAGTGGGTTCCAAAGCAGGGATAACATTCGTTTCAAAGTCGGAAGCGGGATTCAATGTTACCGAATTCAACGAGGCGATTGGGGACGGTGTGTCGTCAAGACGAGGCACATGGTCATACCGAAAGCAAGGCGGCGTGTTTGTTCCGGAGGCGTTAATCAACGTTCTCTACGGCGACGATGGGAGGACAGTGCGTTCACGACGATCAATGAAACTTATTGAGTCTGAGGTCAACATCGTCCTAGATAAGCAAACGTTTACTTATGCTGCATTGGGGCTTAAGGCAGGTGAACGCGTATTCGATGATAGGGAGAAAGCAGTTTACGTTTTCGATGGTAACGCGCTGGTCAAGCCCGAATTGTTGCCAAGGAATAAACTGCCGCAACCACAGCGTGAGATACAGGAAGACAAAGGTCCAAAATGGATTTGGATTCTCGTCCTCACAATCCTTGTTACTTTACTTACGGGGATATTCGTTTACCGGCAGTATCGTAGGCGGATGGA
>JANXOJ010000272.1 GCA_025353625.1 Planctomycetota bacterium
GATGCCGAAAGGGTCCGAGTCACGGCGGCACGCAATCGGTCGGCATCGGTGGGTTGTGCGGAAAGCGTTGCGGTTGTATCGGCGTTGGCCGCAGCCAAGGCCGGTTTGGGCAGGCTCGGTACTGCCGACTCTTCCACACAGACTACCGTGATTTCCCGTAGTATCGTGCCCAGCCTGTCTCAAAATCCGTGAACGGCTACCCCAATTCAATGCAAGAAATAGGGTATGCGCTGGACCAATGCGTCATGTTCGGAATCGTGACTTTTCTCCTGCAGCTTCATGGGACGAAAGATACGCGTCCTACGCTGTGGGAACAGGACCAACTGCCGGGTTTCCAAAGCGGAATTCCGCGACTTTCTTGGGGGGCGGGCACTCGATAAGCGGAAAATCCACGACCAAGATCAACAAGTGCCGGCATGCCGCTGAGCGGTTCAGGCAGGCATGACTGGGCAAGACCCCCGTACACGGTTACCAATTCGTCCAAAATGAAACGACCCCAAAAATAGAACAACGGCTATCGCAGCCAGTGCGTCGGCTGTTGAAAGGCCGCGTCCAGGGCGTCCAGCATTGCCTGGGCAGATGGGAACCTTGCGCTTGGGTCGCTTTGCAACGCCGTATCGAATACGGACGCCAGCGGCGGAGCGATAGACGGATCGCGCTCTGCAATCGGAACGACTTCCTTGTGTAGGATTACGGTCCAAGGGTCGCGGCCTTCAAAATCGTGGGGAAAATGTCCGCTGATCGCACGATAAAACGTCGCCGCGAGACTCCAAAGGTCGCTCGTGGGATGGTGATTCTGAAAGCCCGTCAGGCGTTCCCGAGGCATGAACGGAAGCCCGGGCCGAGAATCGTCCTCGTTGCTGAGACTGGAGAGGCCGGCTAGCTCAAATTGCTGGGCGAGAGCAAAATCGCTGATTGCAGCCGACCATGCTCCGTCGCGATTTTCGACGAGGATATTCTCCGGTTTCAAGCTGCGGTGGATGATGCCGAGTTGGTGGGCGTATTCCAGTCCTTGCAGACATTGCGCGAGCAGGGGATGGGCCGACGTCATCGACAATCGACCATTGCGGTTGCGAGCCAACTCGGAAAGATTCTTCGCGCTGAAATAATGCGTTACAAAGTAGAATTGCGACTCGTGCCAACCCAGGTCGGAAACGGCGGCGATGTTCGGATGGGACACGTCCCGTAAGAACGCGATATTCTTCAGGAATCGTTGGGCGATATCGTCGGCAACTGCAACGGACGGCCGCACGAGCTTGACGGCCACCAGTTGACCATCCGACTTACGGATCGCCCGATAGACGGTGCCCAGCGGCCCGCGTCCAATGCTCTCTCCCATAGCGTAGGCCGCAAGTCCAACCGAAGGTGCCGCCGGTGCCGCGATTTCCTGGCGAATCCCAGGCCCCTTCGCTTCAGAAGTAACTCGTGCGGCACCCGGCGACGGCTTGCGTCGAGTCGCTTTGGCGGGCGACGTTGGTGCCTCCGGCGGATGCGTTCCTTCGCGGAACCCCGACTCGACCCGCACGAGAATCGTCGTTTCTCCGACGGTGATCTCATCGCCCGGATTGAGATCGACTTCCACAACGCTTTTGCCTGCCGGTCCTTCGGCATTGGCGGCACCAACACCGAACCGCCGGCCATTGACGTACGTTCCGTTGCGGCTCGCTAAATCGCGCAGGCGGATGCGAGGCGGCACGACTTCAAGTAAAAAATGATGCCGCGACACCCAGGGATCGCCCGGAATTCGGGCGTGGCAATCCTTCCCGCGACCGAGTAAAAATGTGTCGTGTCGATCGAAGACGAAGGTCTGCCCGTGAATGGGCCCCGAGACGGCCTGTAAGATGACGCGCGCCCCGACCGACTTTGGCGCACGAGGCGGGGTTAGTTTCGGTGCGGATTTTTCCGATGTAACGACGAGTAGATCGTTGAGCAACGGAATTTTATTCTCGTCGGCAAGAGCAGCCTCGGCCAGGAGGTGCGCCATTTTTCGCACCTCTTCGTCGGGCGATTTGTCGAGGTCGGCAAAGATGGCCGAGGCGGACGGATCGCGGAAGTCGTCCGAGGCAAAAAGCAGTCGCGGCTGCCCGGACGGTTCGACGTGCCGAGCCCAAAGTGAAACGTCGGCGGCCAAGGCCCGCAGCGCGACATAAATCGCCAGTGTCGCGAATCGATCGCCGGCAGGCGAGCGGTCGTCCGTTTCCGGCGTGCAAAGCGACTCGTAGTCGATTAGCTTCAGCCGGCCCGACCGCGTGATGAGCAGGTGCCGAGACTCCAATCGACCGTGCGACAAATTGGCGTTGGTGAGTTCGTTGGCAAGGGCGATCCAATGCCGGGCCGCCTTGGCAACCGAAGTACCTCGGTTTGCCAAACATCGCGCCCGAATGTAGTCGGCGAGCGGTGCCCCATCGACCCAATCCATCACCAGCAGCGGAAACTCGGCCAGGTCTGCAACGTGGATGCCCGCTTCGTCGTAAGCGAATCCGACCAGACAGGAAAGCTTGCGATCTTGCAAATGGGCGGCCAAGCGTTCGTAATGCTCGGCACGCAGCGGGCGGTCTCGGTCGAACAATCGAATGGCCAGCGGCGGCGACCCGTCTTCGGGAATCGCTTTGACAACAAGCGAATTTCCCCCGACCGAAAGCAGCGGCTCGCCGAACTCGTCCTGCTCAATGCGGCACGACTGCAAAGCGTCGCAGCGAAACGCAGTACGAGCGTTTTCGATCGCGGCGACGTAATCGGAATGGGAGGGCCAGGGCATGAAATTTCACAACCTCAAAGCGAGATGAGTACGTTGTGACGCTACGGGCTTGTTGCACGGCGGCGGCGAATTTCCGTCGCCGCCCTTAGCAGTGTTTGAACCTCGGCATTATAGGTAAAGCCCAAATCGGTGTTGTCGGAGGCCGCCTTGCGACATGGGCTATCGGGAAGGAGGCGAAAATCGAAAACCTTGGGATCGGCGAAGTGCGGTAAAACGGCGATGCAGCCTTTGCCCGCCGACGCCGATTCGAGATACGGCACGGCTCCGAAGACATCGCAATTCTCGATCGTCGTCGCCGCTTGGTTTGCGGCAATCGATTCGACGATCGAATCTTTCACCGAACACGAGGCACCGTCCATGCGGAGTTGGCCGTTAATCGTACAGCGTTCCAGCGTGGAATTTGGGCCGAACGCCGCGCCGCCACCGCCACCCAACACGTTCCGTAACGTCGATGACGCGCGGCCCATCGCACGCCCATAGATAATGCAATCTTCGGCAACCAGCGATTCACGGGCGTGAATTCCTGCGGCAAAGACGCTATCTTGGCACTTGAAGCTGCGGCTGTTGGCGTGCCCGAACAGAACTACGCCGCGGAAGGTTATCTCCGCCAAGCCTCCATTGATGGCAATGCCTGGTGCCGCATTGGCATCGCCGCGAACGATGGCCAGCCGTTCCAAGCGAAGTTGCGTGGCGTGGACGGTCAACGTCTCGGAATAGTTATTTTTGGCGCCGGCGGAAGTAACGACCGGCAGTCGGCCCTTCTTGCCAAGAATCGTCAGGCCATCTTTCTCCAACGGAATGTCGAGCAACTCCGCGTAGGGACCGTCATCGTCGATTTCGATCCACGAGTTGGGCGTTGCCGCATCGATCGCCTCTTGAAGGCTCTTGGCGTCGCCGCTGCCATCCCGCGCGACGCGAATCAATTTGCCCAGTCCGGCAACCGCTTTTTCCATCTCCGCGACTTGGGCATTCCTGGCCGCCGACGTGTCGCCGAAGTCGCTTCGAAGTCGTTCGACGAGCGGCTTCAGCGAGAATAGTTCGTGTTGGGCTAATGCCGCAGCCGCCTCGCGAAAGAGTTTATCGGCATCGACTTCTCGCAGCCCTAAATGGGCCTCGCCGACCGCTGCGTCGAGGCCGACCTTGTTCGCCGCATACCACGGGAGCTTGCCAAACTTTTCTTGCAGTGCGTTAAGCGCGGCGATGGCCTCGGTGAACCGCTTCTTGGAAAGTAATTTCCTGGCCTTGGAAAAATCGATCTCGGCCAACAGGGCTTGGCAGGACGATGCGTCGCTGCCGAGCGAATTTGCTTTATCGAAGTCCTTGGCAGCCGTTGCGACGTCGCGTTCGAGCACGGCAAGCAACCCGCAAGCCAGCCAATCGTTGCCGTCCTCCTCGTGGATCACCAATTGCACCAAGTTCGGGACGGCCTTGGAAGTGAGATCGACCCAAGCATGCGATTCGTTTTGTCCGTTGGCCAGCACGGTCGCGATTGCATCGTCGTCCGCCTTTTCCAAGTCGCCATTGAAGCCCTTGAGGCCGATGTCCGTCTTCCGCAAGTGTGGATGGGCCTGGTTGATCGCGGCAATCATGCGGGCCTTGAGATCGTCCAGCCGCGCGATTTGTTGGCGGCGAATCGTCGAGCGCTGCACAAGCTCCGGCGCGTTGAAGTGAAGCGATTGCACGGCACTCACGGCCCCATGAAAGTCCCATGCCGTCACGCGCGCCTCGATCGGCTCCATCGCCGCGGCATACTCGGCATCGAGTTGCCGCTGCCGCACGAGCTCTGGGCTTTCGCGCGGCGGTTCCGGCAGTTTCGCGGGAGTCGCGGGCTGCAAAACCGCACGCTTTTCGGCCAAGGCGACTTCCGCCAACATATCCCGCGCGCGGTGGGCCGCACGGGCCGGCTCATCGTTCCCTACCGCTTGCTGGAGGAGTGCCCGCGCGGCCGTGAACTCGTTGCGACTAAGATGCTGCTTGACTTCCAAGCCGACCGATTCCAAAGCTTCGTCCGCCGCGTCCTCAATCGGCGCGATCGCAGCCCCACATTTTTGTTCCAGAATCGGATCGTTATATTCCTTGGAAAGTTTGCGATAGGCGCGAATGGCTAAGCCAAATTTCTTCGCCGCAATCAAGTTGTTGGCTCGCCGTACGGCATCGGCCCATGCAGTCTTCCACGGGGGAGTCGCCGGTGCTGCGATCTGGGCACCGGAATCCTTGTCGGGTGGCTTGGGAACGTCGTCGCTAGGCGTCGGCACGTTTGCGATAGTCGTTTCAGCAGCCTTTTCGGTGGCACCTTTCTTTCCGCTGGACCTCCAATATCCCACAGCGATTCCGATCGTGGTGACGAGTATTGCCGTCGCGACAACCGCCATAGCGATCCAAGCCCGCTTGCTCCAGGGCTGGCGGGGATTTACGACGTGCTCCTTCGCATGCCGCACATGACTTCCCCGACGCAGGATGCTCGACGATCCGCTGCCCCGACGCATGATGCTCGATGAGCCGCTGGCAAGGCGCGGTGGCGCGGTGAACACGTCCTCATCCTCCGACGAAACGGTCGCCTCGCCCAGACGCGTTTTGTCGGTACCGGATGCCGGCTGCGGATCGTCCAACGCATCGAGCCAGTTGCCGGTGGCGGCCGTCGCGAGCGGCGTCGCGCCGCCGATCGGCGGCGAGGCATTGACCGGCGAAAGGCATTGCTCCAGGTCGGGTATCAATTCGGCCATCGACTGGTATCGGTCCTCGGGCCGCTTGGCCAACATGCGTTGAAAGACTGCATCGAGACTATCCGGGCAGTCGGGCCGCCGCAGCGCGAGCAATGGTATCGGCTGCTCGCGATGCGCCAAGACGCGCTTGACCACCGTTTCGGCCTCAAATACCGGTCGGCATAACAGCAAATAGAAAAGCGTGCATCCAAGACTGTAGACATCCGAGCGATGATCGGCCAACCGCATGTCTTCGGCATGTTCCGGCGACATATAATCGATCGTGCCCATGATCAGACCGGTGCCGGTAAGGTCCGCCGCCTCGGGGTCGTTGACCATGCTCTCGTTTAACCGTGCTAGCCCCATGTCGAGAATCTTGATCGTCCCTTCGGAGCTCAGCAAGAGGTTGCTCGGCTTGACATCGCGATGCACGACGCCGTGTTGGTGGGCATATTCCAATCCCCGCGCGGACTGAAGCGAATAGTCAATCGCCTGCCGCAAAGGCAAGGGGCCTCCCTCTTTGACCACGGCCGCCAGATCGTGGCCTTCGACGAGCTCCATCACTAAATAATGGATGCCGCCTTCTTCTCCCGCATCGAAGGCCGTGACGATGTTCGGGTGCGAAAGTCGCGCGGCCGCTTTCACCTCGCGATAGAACCGCTGCACCGCATCCGGCTTGAGCGTGCCCGTCGGCAGCGTTTTCAGGGCCACGATGCGGTCCATGAGCCGGTGCCGGGCCTTGAAGACAACGCCCATACCGCCCTTGCCGAGTTTATCGAGGACGATATACTCACCCAAGATTAGCCGCTGGCCGTGACCGTTATAGATTGCCAAGACCTGATATTTTGTCAGTCGGCCGCTTTGCACCAGCATGCGGCCCAAGTCATCGACCGTTTGGGGCGACTTTGCGGAACCCATCGTCCGCCAAAGCGCACTTACCTCATCGGCCGAAAGCAGATGGCTTTGGTCCAATCGATGTAGAAATTGTTCGATCGCGTGGTCCATGACACGGCTCTCTGCCGTCGCGAACATCCAAGGTCCGGCTCCCGTGGCAGTCAAGGCCGAAACTCCGATAGCACTCTAGCCTATCCTGATTTCGACTCGCGGGCAAGCCTCACCCCGGACTGCCACCCCCGGATTATACGATGCGGAGCTTGAAATAGCACGTTTGCAAAAGCCGACAACCATGAAACATCCGGAGAGGGGGATCGCGGACGCGATGGGCCGGGAGAACGGAAAACTCGCGATTTACTGGTTCGTAGTCCCGGCTTAAGCCGGAAATTGTGCATCGATTCCGGCTAAAGACGGGTCTACGAACGAATTTGCGGTTTTCCACGGATGGCCGCAAGCTTGCCGGGCATATCGCGCGCGGGTAACATGACGGGGTAACGTTCCGCCAACCCGAGTTCAGCGAAAGCGTCGCGTGCTTACCGGTCGTGTCTGCTCAAAATGCGGTGCCTCCATCGATTCCGGCAATTCAGAGTTTTCCCAAGGAATCCGTTTTTGCCCTGCTTGTGGTGCTCCGCTTGGCCCGCCATCGGCTAGCCTTATTGCGACCGACAAGGGAATGCGAGAAACTCTCAGCGTTCCCGAAATCGATGCGGACGGCCAGCGGCAAGGCAAATCGAGAGCGAATTGGCTGACGATCCCCGGCTACACGCTCCTGCGGGAGCTTGGCCACGGTGGCATGGGCGTTGTCTACAAGGCTCGGCAGTTAAGTCTCGATCGGCCCGTTGCGCTCAAGATGGTCCTGACTCGCATGCACGCGCGGCCCGATGTCGTCGCACGATTCCGTCTCGAGGCCAAAGCTGTCGCGCAGTTGCAACATCCCAACATCGTGCAGATCTATGAGGTTGGCGAGCATGAGGGCCTGCCCTATCTAACGTTGGAGTTCGTCAAGGGCATGACCCTCGACAAGCGTTTGGCGGGCGATCCACAACCCGTCCGTGCCGCCGCGCGGTTGGTGGAGATTCTCGCTCGTGCCGTGGCCCATGCACATCAAAGCGGCATCGTCCATCGCGACCTGAAACCGGCTAACATTCTCTTGGCGGTTTCCGACACGCAATCGCAACCTTCCAAAAGCGATAACGCCGACCTTGCATCGATCTACGGCGTGCCGAAAATCTCCGATTTCGGACTGGCAAAACAACTCGAAGACGACGACGATTCCGACCGCGAGCACGAGGGCCTCGTGATGGGCACGCCGTCGTATCTTGCGCCGGAGCAGGCCCGCGGTGCATCGTCGGAAATTGGTCCCGGCGTCGACATCTATGCTCTCGGTGTGATTCTCTATGAGATGCTTACCGGCCGACCGCCGTTCAAGGGTGCGACCGCGCAGGAGACAATCCAGCAGGTTGCCACGCAGGAGCCCGTTTGGCCGAGGACGCTCCAACCCAACATTCCCCGCGACTTGGAAACGATCTGCCTGAAGTGTCTCAACAAGGATTCGCGCAAACGTTATCCGGTGGCCTTGGCGTTGGCCGATGATCTCCGCCGCTTTATTCACGGCGAGCCGATCGAAGCACGTCCGCACGGCATGGTCGAGCGGCTGGGCGGCTGGTGTCGTCGGTATCCCGTACCGGCAAGCCTGCTCGCGGCGATGGTTTGCTGCCTAGTGTTCGGCACCGGGTATCTTTCTTCGCTGACCGATGCCTTGGTGCATGCCTCGGCTCTGGAAAGTGCCGCGCTTCAGTCGCAGATTTTGCTGGAAGTGAACAATAGCTATTCGGACGTCGTTAAGCGGGCCAAAGCGGGCAAGCTGACGGTCACGCATGAGTACATGGGCGACCCGGCGGCGATTCCGATACCGGCCACCTTCACCATCGAACTGGGCCAGCAGATAAGCGACCGCAGCGAAAGCGGAGTGCAGATTCGCCTCTATAGCGAATACCCCTTCAAATCGCGACGGAATGGCGGCCCCAGGGACGAATTCGAAAGCGATGCCCTGCAAAAATTGCGCATCAATCCCGCGATTCCCGTCTACCAATTTGCCGATTTCAAAGGCCGGCCCGCCTTGCGATACGCCACCGCCCGGCTGATGCAGCAAACGTGCGTCGATTGCCACAACAGCCATCCCGATAGTCCCAAGAAAGATTGGAAGGTGGGCGAACTTCGCGGTGCCGTCGAGATTATCCAGCCCTTGGACAAAGACGTCGAGCGGACCCGCAACGGCCTACGCGGGGCCTTCCTCTTCATCGGTGCCATCTGCACCTCGCTCCTATGCCTATCGGGCGTTGCACTATTCTTTGGCAAGGGGAGCACCGACCGCCGAGCATGAAGATGCCGAAAAGAGTTTTGTGCCCATGCTGCAACGGCACGACCGACGTGGCGGACTTCACCGGTGATTGGATGGAACACGTCCACGCCGTTGACCTTCACGCGCAGCGAACCATCCTTCTCCTTCAGCAGATCGATATCCGGCTCGCCGAAGATCACGAACAAATTACCCTTGCCGGTGTTCTTCAGATCCTCCGCCATGTGCAGGTCGGCGTTCATGCGGGCCTTGAGGACGGGAATGCGACCGAGCTTGTTAAACTCGGTCGAATGGGCATCGAAGTTGAAGGCGCAGGCAATCAACGCATCGAAGCCCGCCTCGCGCGCAGCGAGCTTCAAACGAACCCATCAGCCGGCGGGCGTTAGCCCAATGGCACTTACTTTGGTTTGTCGGGCGGCTCGTGTGGGGCGAGTTTCTTGCCCTGCTGCTGCATAAACTTCGTTGACTTGGGTCGGCGCGGGTGGGCGCGTCGCGGGTAACTTCGTCCAGGGCGGATCGGGAGCG
>JANXOJ010000281.1 GCA_025353625.1 Planctomycetota bacterium
AGAAGCATCGGCAGCAAGACCATCTCTTTCGCGTTATAAAAGATGCCGCCCAGCTTGCCGAAGACAAATTCCTTGGGCGTCAGATCGGTGACCAGGAGCAGATCGAACGCCTTGGCATCGCGTTCGGCGGTCAGCGCGGTCACGGCCTGAGCATTGACCAGCACGAGGCTCAAGAGCAACATCGGCAGCAGAGCCAACGCCCCTTGGGCCATCGCGATCGTCTCGCGGCCGTGCGCCACGTTCCACGCCCCTGCCGCAGCCAGGGCAAAAAGGATGAGGTACGTGATCTTTACAATTAAAACTTTGCGGCCGTAGGCCCAAGTCCGCATCTCGCGCCACAGCACCGGATTATCCCAAACCTCGCGATGCGACGGTCTATCAGGCACACTCCGCGTGCCGCCCGCCCTTGCCGTCATCCTGGGCAATTCTCCCGCCGCAAGCGGCGCGCGCGGGTCCGCCGCCTGCTCCTGCTTCGTTTCACGCTCTTCGCTCGAGGTTGTGTTCCACTTCCGCACGAAGGCGACCGACACGCCATTGAGCAGCACGGCTAACCCTGCGGCCACGATGAGAAACAAATAGATCGGCGAACCCAACTTGTCCACCGAGAGGCTCGTCCGCACGTAAGGCCGCGCGGCTTCAAGGATCGCTTGCCAGGGGCTGATGCCAATCGCCCACGACCGCGTCGACAGCCCGGCGATGGAATCGCCCAAGCCGCCGCGTGCGAGCATTTCGCCCAGCCCGAGCCAAAGCACGAGGATCAGCACGAACATCGCCAACGCCTGGAAAGTCTTTTCCCGCCACAGGGCCAACGTCGATCCGAGGCTGCCGCAGACGAGGATGCTGGCCGCCGTGACGGCCGTCGCGCGCGCGATCTGGCCGTGGGAAATTCCGCCCAGCAAGGCCAACAACATGAATACGGGCACCCCGGCCAGGAACATCACAAGCACGTTCAGCAAGCTGGCGAGCAGTTTGCCCAGCACGAGCTCGCGGCTGGAAAGATTTGTAAGCAAGAGCAGGATGAACGTTTTGCGATCCTTTTCCTGAGCCACCGCGCTGGCCGCAAACATGGCTGAAAAGAAAACCGCCAAGGCCAGTTGCAGCGGGGCCAGTATTTGAAATACCAGCGCACTGAACCGCGAAAGGTCGCCCACATCGCGGACGATCTGCGTGCCCGTCAGCACCAACCAAGCCGTGCATGTCAGCAGCAACAGCCCGGCGACATACGCGCTCCGCGCGATGTACATTCGCGTGCGTCGCGGGGCAATAACAACTTCGCGAGTAAAGACGGGACCGAAAAGCAAACCGACTCTCCCTGACTGTGGGGTTATGGGGACGTGCTTCCATCTTCGCCGTGAGCTTCCCCATCCCACGCCCCACCCGGCATGGCGGGCATTACAAAAATCTTACCGTCGCCCATGCGGCCGGTTCGCGCGATCTCGACGATTATTCGCACGACCTCGTCCACGCGCGGATCCTCGACCCAGAGGGCGATTTCCACTTTGGGCAAGAAGGCGAGCGAATACTCGCTGTCTTGGTATTCGTCCAGATAGCTTTTTTGGCGACCGTAGCCCTTGACCTCGCAGACGCAGCAGGATTCCAGCGGCGCGTGCTTCAAGGCGTCGAGAACCTTCTCGACGAGGTACGGTTTGACGATGGCAATGACTTGTTTCACGTTGCAATGCTCCAGAACCCCCAGTGTAATACAAACGGCGTGGCGTGGAAAGGCTTTGCATGGTATTGGAGTGCGGAGGCCGGGGGTTTACGAGGCGAAGGCAAGGCCCTAAAATTGAGGGAAAGCTTGCAATGAATTCCAGACCCACTGCAATTCCAGTCCGACTGTGGCGTTTTCTCTTTTTGTCTGAACGACTGAACCCTTTCACCTGAACCTTCTTACATGGCCAAACGCACACCCTACCAAGACAAGGTTATCCGCCGCTACTATCAGAACCAGGACCAAATCTTGCTCCAGCGGCTGGGCGACCTAATTACGGACCTCTACCTGGCCGAAGGCAAGGCCCGCGTTCGCCTTTGGAAGCGCGCGGCCGAGTCGCTAGAAAAGCTCAAGGTGCCCCAAAGCCGGATTCAGCACCTTTGCCAAAGCGACAACCCAGCGTTGGTGGCGGAATTACTGAAGGAGCTGTTGGACCAGCAAGGGTAGGTTTCTCGCGCCAAGAGAAACCGTGCCGCCCAACCCAACGAGAAAATCCCGCAACTTTCGGCAGAACAATCCACGACGGTTAGTTCCGGCAAGACCGACCCGCTTTTTACCCTAGCACAACCAATGACCAACCGCCGCGAAACGGATCTGCTTGGCCCCCGCGATCTGCCTGCCGATGTCCTTTGGGGCATCCACACGTTGCGGGCGATCGAGAATTTTCCCTTGGCGGGCCGGCCCGTGCATCGCGGACTGGTGCGCGGCTTCGGTGCCGTGAAACTAGCCGCGGCGCGGACCAATCGCGAACTCGGCTGGGCCGATGCGCCGAAATTCGCCGCCATCCAGTCCGCCTGCGAAGAGATGATCGCCGGGCGGCTCGATGAACATGTCGTCGTCGACGCCTTGCAAGGTGGAGCCGGCACCTCGACAAACATGAACGTCAATGAGGTACTCGCCAATCGGGCCTTGCAACTTCTCGGTAAGCCGCTGGGCGACTATCGCTGCGTCAATCCGCACGACGACATCAACCGGCACCAATCGACCAACGACGCCTACCCCACCGCGCTGAAGGTGGCGACGATTTTTGGGCTGCGCGAATTGCAGGCGAAGGTCATCCGTCTGATGGAAACCTTTCAGCAGAAGGAGAAAGAGTTTATCGACGTGGTAAAAATCGGCCGCACCGAGCTACAAGACGCCGTGCTCACGACGTTGGGCCATGAGATGTCGGCCTACGCGGAGGCGTTCTCGCGCGATCGTTGGCGCATCCACAAAGGCGAAGAGCGGCTGCGCGTTGTGAACCTGGGCGGCACGGCCATCGGCACCACGCTGGGTGCCCCGCGTCAGTACGTCCTTCGCGTCGTCGAACATTTGCGGCAGATCACCGGATTGGGGCTCGCCCGTGCGGAGAACCTCGTCGAGGCGACGCAGAATGCCGATGTGTTCATCGAAGTCAGCGGCATCCTTCGCACCTTGGCCGGCAACTTGCTCAAGTGTTCCAACGATCTCCGCCTGCTCTCCTCCGGCCCTCATGCGGGCTTGGGCGAAATCAAGCTGCCGCCGCGACAAGCCGGTTCGTCGATCATGCCAGGCAAGGTAAACCCGGTGATTCCCGAGGCGGTTGCCCAGGTGGCGATGGCCGCGATTGGCCACGACTCGATGATTGTGCAGGCCGTTACGGCGGGCAATCTGGAGTTGAGCCAGTTCCTGCCTCTGGTGGCCGATAGCATCTTGACGATGCTCGATCTCTTGGCCCGCGCCTGCGATGTGTTTTCTCGGCAGTGCGTTGCCGGCATCGTGGCCGATCGCGAGCAATGTCTGCTGCACGTTCACAATAGCACGGCGACGTTGACCGCATTGGTGCAGCGGATCGGCTACGACAAGGCCGAGCAATTGGCCGAGCAACTTCAAACGTCCAAGGGCGACACGACGCAGACCTTGCGAAAATTCGTTACCGAACACGGCTGGCTGACGGAGCAGGAGTTTGAAGAACTGACCTCGCCCGAGCGAGTCACGCGGTTGGGAGCGTGGAACGGCGACAGCGATGCGGGTCAACTTTCGCCCGGGTAAGGCACTGTAACAATAAACTACCGAATCATAATGGCACGGGCGTTTTGCCCGCATGTGCCGGCGAGACGCCCGCGCCACAAGTTATTCTTGGACGTGAACTAATATCCCAAATCCGGATCGTCGCAGTCTAAGCGGACCATTTTGTCCCGCCTCCGAACGACCCACCCCTATCGAGGGGGCTTTGACATGCGCCCCCTTTTCCGCCATGATAAAGCCGTGGGAACTTCTTGCACCTCTCCCGCGTCTCTAAGGTGAGACAACTGTGAACGATGACGCCGAACTGATTCGCCAGACCCTGGCCGGGCAAACGGCAGCGTTCGGGCAACTGGTCCAAAAATACCAGGATCGCCTCTACAATACCGTGGTCCATGCGGTCGGCAACGCCGAGGATGCCAAGGACGTGGTCCAAGAGGCTATGGTCCAGGCATTCGTCAAGTTGGATTCGTTCCAGGGTGCCAGCGCATTTTACACTTGGCTGTACCGCATCGCTTTCAATGTGGCCTCGACCCATCGCCGCCACCGTGGGGCGATGCGCGCGGTCGAGCAAGCGGCGATTGCCGATGGCCATTTGCGACACTCCGAAAACGGCCAACCGAAAAACCCGAACGACGGTCCCGCCGCTCGGATGGAACGCGACGAACGCTGCCGGCAGGTGCGGCATGCGATATCCCAGTTGCCGCAAGAGTATCGGGTGGTACTCGTTTTGCGGGAGATTGACGGATGCTGTTACGAAACGATTGCCGAGATCCTTGACTTGCCCGTGGGGACCGTGCGGAGCCGGTTGCACCGAGCGCGATTACAGCTTCGCGAACAGTTGCAGGAAGTCTTGGCGACGGACGATTAGGAATTCATCTCGCTTCGCGAGATGAGTACGTGAATACGACAAATAACCAACATGCACAACGTTCCCGACACAGAATTGTTTAGCGCGTATCTCGACGGTGAATTGACCGCCGACGAGCAGCTTCATGTGGAAAAGCTGCTGGCGGTAAGCCCCGAGGCGCGTCAACTGCTGGAGGATTTTCGTGCGGTGAGCACGACGTTGCAAAATCTGCCGCTGTGTAAACTCGAGGAAGACCTGAGTCCGAAGGTAATGGAAATTGCCCAACAGCGCGGGCGTGCGGTGAGTATGCCTTCGGAAACGAGTAGTGCGAAGCCGGCTGCCGGTCGCGCGGCGGAAACGTTGACGTCGGAACCGCTCCCGCCGTTGTGGAAGGAAATGTGGAAAGATATATCCTGGCGCGGAATACTCAGCCGCCGAGCCTTGGCTTGGTCCGGAATCGCCGTGGCCGTGGCCGTGATGCTCCGCCTTGCGGCACCACCCGAGCAAAAGATGCCGGGGCGTGTGGCCATGACCTACGAGAATAAGAGCGAGAAGGAGATTTCTGAATCTACGGCGGTTGCGAACGCACAAACGACAGAACTGCGTGCGAAAAAGCTCTCGCCTGAACTGGATTCTCTCGCGGCCGGCGATAAGGTGGCAAAGCGCATTGAGGACAAAATTGATTCAACCAAGCCGGTGGTCCCCGTTGCCCGGCCAGCGAACCGCTTCTCGCCCAAGTCGATCGCGTCGTCCGAGGGCGTGTCGCCACCCGCCGCGATGCCGATGGCTGCGGTGCCGCCTGCCGGTGCCCCCTCAGCGGCCGCCACCTTGATGCCCGCCGCCCCGTCGATGCTCGCCAAAGATGCCCCGAGC
>JANXOJ010000328.1 GCA_025353625.1 Planctomycetota bacterium
AAGTCCCAAGTCCCAAGTCCGCAACACCTTTCCCCTTCTTAAGTTCTGCTTGGAATTTGCTCTTCGGCAGGCGCGTTCGTAAACCTTCCCCACGCTTGCGTCGTGTGATGATGGTCGAATCACTCGAATCCCGCCAGTTGCTCTCCGTCGCCCCGGTCGGGGTGACGGCCTTTCCGAACCCGGTCTTCTTGCACCAGCCGGTCATTCTTGCCGCGACAGTGCCCGGCGATGCTACCGGTAGCGTGGCGTTTACGAATGCGAGCGGCGGCAATGCTACGCTCGGTTCCGTCGCGCTAGACAATGCGAATGCGGTCGATGCGTTGCACTTCCTCGGCGGGCATGTCGAGTTGGGTAGCCAGACGCTGACGAGCGGCGCGACGACGATTTCTTTTTGGTATCAATACGACGACTTCACCGATCAGCTTCCGATGCTCCTCGATCTCAAAGTCGGCCCGTATGGCGGAGCCTATATCGCCATCAACAAGTCGGGGACACCCGGCAGCGGCAGGCAGACGATCAGTTTCAACAATCGCACCGGCGGCGGCGATGGCTCCTGGCAAACCCAGCCCTACACGCCGACACCTTGGACGCATGTGGAGTTGTCGTTCGGCGGCGAGAATGGCGGCAATTGGCTCGATGCACTCTACGGCACGAATTATTCGATCTACGTTAACGGTCAGTTGCAAACCAATCTGGTCGATGTCGGTGCCGATGGGGGTTACACCGTGCAGAACCGAATCGGCGGCGACTCGTTCGCCCAAACCTATTTGGGCTACAACAATTCCTACCTCGGCTCGATCGCCGAACTGCTCGTCTACGACACCAGTTCCGTCGATGCGGCCGCGCTCTACAACGGCGGCGACGGAGTCCACGGGCTGGCCGCATACCCCGACTTCACCACCGATCCATCGACGAATCACCTGATGGCCGGCTACCACTTCAACGACGCTCCATCTGGCGGCACCATCGCCGACTTCAGCGGCAACGGCAACGACGGCACGCTCGTCGGCAACGTTTCCCTGGTCAAAGTCGTCTCGCTCAGCACAACCGACCTGCCCGTCGGCGACAACGCCATCACCGCCAACTACTCGGGCGACGATAGCTATGACGGCAACACTTCCGCCGCCGCCACGGTGACCGTCCATCCTGTTGCGGCCCTCACGGCAACCCCTACGGCGATTTCTACGGCCAGCCTCTCGGGGCAGTCGGTGGCCCTGACGGCCGTGGTGCCGGGCGATGCCATTGGCAGCGTGCAGTTCAAGGCCGACGGCACCAACGTCGGAAGCTCGAGCGCGATCGATTCCGGTACGACCTACGCCCTGCAACTCCAAGGCAACGGCGGCTACATGCAGATCCCGTACGCGGCACGGCCGGACGGCTCCGGGACGGGCTGGCTCGACATGGGCGGCAGCGACGTCACGGTCGCGATGTCGATCCGACCGGCGCAGGCTTTCAATAACGAGGCGATCGCGTTCGAGCACGGCGTTTGGCAGCAGTCGAGCGGCATGTATCAGTTGGCCATGATCGGTAGCCAAACGGCACGGTTTAACTTCCCGGCCATGAATGCTAATGAAGGCCCGCTCGATGTCTCGGTCAACTTGGCCGATGGCAATTGGCACTTCCTCGTAGCCACGTTCCAGTCGCCCGCCAACGGCCTGCCGGGCGTAGCTCGGCTCTACGACAACGGACAACTCTTGGGGGCAAAGTTCGTGGCCGAGGCGATCGCGGCCGACGATGGCCCGACCGACACCTGGATCGGCGTGCGGGGCGGCTCGTCGCTATTCTTCCGTGGCGGTGTGGGCGAGACCCTGGTCTACAACCGTGCCCTCTCGTCGAGTGAAATCATGTCGCTCTACCAGAACCCGAACGGCACGGTCGCTACCACCGGCCTCGCGGCCGGCTACCGCTTCGGCGACTCGGACCTGACCACGGACCCGACCACGAACGCGACCACGGTCGCCGATCTCAGCGGCAACGGCAACACGGGCCAGTTGAGCACGTCCGGCACCGGCCGCGTGCCGTGGGTCAAGACGGTCAGTGCCACCGTCTCGACGCTCAGCGTCGGCACACACGCCATCACCGCCGACTACACCACCGACCCCGACAACCCCTGCCCCTACTACGATTCGACGTCCGCTGTCGCCCTGGAGATAAGGCAACCGCCTGCGTTTACGATGGACGCGCTTCCGGAGGAATGGGCCGTGGGGACGGAACTCAATCTCGTGGCCGATCACGATTCAGACGGGAACTTCCCAGCAAGCACCGCGTGGAGTGTGAGCGAAGTGGTTGACGGCACGTCGCAAGTCGTGGCGTCGGGCACAGGGAGCTACTTTGCCTTTACGGCGGATCGCAATGGCGTTTACGAAGTCACGCGCACCGAAACCTACGCAGCAGGAAACACCTCGTCGGCAACGTCTGGGGTGGAGTTCGTGCAGAGCAACTTCTCGGTTTCCCCTGACTTGATCTACGTCGGCGCGTCGGAAGCTGACGAAGCTGACAATGGCGACGATGCCCAGAGTGGCCCAAACTTCGCTGTGGCATTCAAGACACTCAGAACTTTTAAGGTAATGAACGGGACGTTAATTGTGCAAATTGATAGCCCACCCGGATCGCCACTCCAGGTGGGCCAATTCGAGGTTGACATCCTTTTCCAGCCGCCAAACCAATTGGTTATTGTCACGCCCCCGTTTGGAGTTATCAATACTCTAAAGCCTCAGACCGGCAATACAGGTATGAATCCGGGACATTACCACAGTAGTCAATTCTTCTATTAGCGCAATCCAGGACTTACGCGTACTTTGTGTCCGTTGTGGAAAAAAGATCGAGAGCCGCCTTGCTCTGTTGAAATTGACCTGCTACGAGCCTTGTGCCACGGCGTCGGCAACTGCGGGCGGACGGTAGAGCAGTTTTATGAGATTCAAGCAGTTTATGAAGGGCAACCTGGGCGATTGCTTAATCAGCCCAAAGTTAGTGCTGACCCTGTAGCGCAATCGGATTCGGTTTCGGCTTTAGCAATTCATATTTTACAGCGAGCCAGGCCGTATTTGATTCGAGCTTTTTTTGCCGATGGAGAAATGTATGAAGTGGCTTTCCCTGACATTTATGACGATCTTCCTTTGCTCGCAAGGACTTCACGGCCAGAACCAATCGGTGAGTCCATCTGAGGAGGCGGACGATACCATTCAATTCTGGGAGCGAAGCTTCCGCGTTTCGGACGCCCAAAAGAAGGCCTACCGGACATTGGTCGCGAGGCATCAAAAGGCATACCAGGACGCACGTTCGCCGATCGAACCGAAGGGCGTTGAACTTTCACAGGCGTTGTATTCCGCTAATAAGGTGGGCGATCAGGTCACGTTCGAGAAGCTGAAGTCGGAGCTAGACGCCCTGGGGAAGCCGCTCCAGAAGTTGGCGGTGCAGCAAGCCATGGAAAAATCCAATTTCCTGACGCGCGAGCAGCTTGAGCGGATCAATGAGAATATGCCGAGGATCTTCGTCGAGGACAATACGGCCCCCGTGAAACTTAGTCGCGAAAACTTTGCCCGCGTCATGGCCTGCTACGCCGAGACCAAAAAGACAAAGGGGAGCATTGTCGCCTTTGAAAAGCTGCCGGAGGCGACCCTGTCCGTGCTTACCGCGTCGCAGAAGACCGAGATTGTGACCGCGCACGCCAACAAGTATGCGGGGGGCCTGCTCGAGCGCGTGGACGCGACGCCATCGCAGCGCGAGCAGGCGAAGGCCATCGTGGCCAATGTAGTCAAGGGCTTCAATTTCGACAAGGCGTGGCCAGATTTTTCGTCGCTTGCCGACACGTTGCATCCGCAGCTCAAGGAGATTTTTACCGCCGAGCAAAAAGTAACCGCAGGCAATCTCATTTCCATCACAGCCAAACTCCTGCCGGAGGATGTGAAGAAGGAAAAGTAATAAACTGCGACGCTCTATTTCAAGGCGGTAGATAGAAACGCTTGCCGCAAGTCGTGGCGTCGGGCACGGGGAGCTACTTCGCCTTTACGCTGGACGGTGCGGGGGGTAGGCAATCACTCGCGCGGAAATTGACGCAGGCAGGAGCAGGTCGTCGGTAACATTTCCCGTGGATGTGGTTCAGAGCGACGGCTCGGGGGCCGCCTAACGAATCGCAGCACGTAACAATTTTTCCACCTGGTCCATCCACTCCGTTAAAGTTTGAATACCAAGCCGATGGCGGAACTGGGTTGTGGCCTGGCACATACATCTCACAATACATTCGGTTCGACCAGTAGCCCTGGACCGCGAACTTGTGTGCAGCAATCTGCGGCACACCTGGACTTATGTTACCGCAGCCGACAATCAATCAAAATCGGAGCAATAGATGAATCGCCTCGCATTAGTTTGCACGATCCTTCTCGGCGTCGCGAAGTTGCTGTACGGCCAGAACGAATCAGAAACCACACGCCCGGCTTCCGGTGCCAAGAATGGCGACTCCGATGCGGCTAGCCAGTCCGCCGAGGACGCCGACGAAATCGCCAGGGCCAAAAATGCTACCGAGGAGACGATCCGCTTCTGGGAGAGAAGCGTGTCCGTATCGGACGCCCAGAAGAAGGCCTTTCGCGAATTGCGCATGAAGAACACCCGGCTGACGATAGCCGCGTATGCGAAGATTGCGGACCAGCGCAACAAGTTGGGGGAGGCAATTCGTGCCGCAGCATTGGCCCGCGACGAAGCCACGTATGCCAGGCTTAACAAGGAAGAACGCGCGATGATGGAGCCGATTATCGAGTTGGAAGGGCGTGCGGCAAACAAAGAGTTTTATTTTCTGACTCCTGAGCAACAAAAACGGATTAAGGAGCATCAGCCGACTATCGTCATCGAAGACAGCACGGCTCCCGTAAAGTTGAGCCCGGCACAGCTTGCCCATGTCCTGGCTTGGTATGCCGAGAGTGAAAAGGCGAAGGGGGGCGACGCGGGCTCGCGGAAATTGCTTTCGGCGGTTCTGCCCCTGCTGACGTCCACACAGAAGATGGAGATCCTGACCGCGCGTGGCGACGAGTTTGCGAAGAATATCCTTGATCGCACGAAGGCCACACCCGCGCAGCGCGAGCAGGCGAAAGCGATTATCAAGGAGGTCGCAAAGGGTATCGACTTCGACAAGGAGTGGCCCCATTTTTCGTCGCTTGGCGGAAAGCTGCACCCGCGGGTGAGGGCGATTTTCCCGCCCGATCAGCAGGAAAAGGCGGGCCACTACGGCAGCGTGCAACTTCTGCCGGCCGGCGAGAAGTAAAGTTCGTGATCGCGCGGAGACACGCGAGGCG
>JANXOJ010000370.1 GCA_025353625.1 Planctomycetota bacterium
CTTTGGCCAGCAGTGCGTAGAGCGATTGCGCGAATCAAGCCAAGCATCGTGTTCTTGGAGAACGTGGAAGGCCATGTTGGAAACGGGTCAGGAAAAGTCATTCGGGATTTGCAAAGGCTTGGCTACCGCGTTACGGCGGGATTGTTCACGTCGGCTGAGTGCGGCGCGAGCCATCAGAGGAAACGGCTTTTTATCCTTGGATTCATGGGGGACGCAGGCGACCTCGTGGCCGACGCCGAGCGGGCTGGCGGCGAATCACGGCCCCAACGGAAACGAGTTCGCGGTGAATATCCTGGCGTGGCCGACGCCCCGAGCGGGCGAAAACGGAAACGATTCGGGCAGCAAGCAGCGGCAGAATCAGGGGGCGAATCCGGGGTTAAAGGACTCAGCGAAGAACTGGCCGGCGACGAACTGGGCCACTCCAATGACTCACGACATTCATTGCCGTGGGAAGGGGAATCGGAAAAACCCAAAGGCCGGCAATGCAAGTCTGTCGGACGACGCGAAGGAATTTTGCCTCGTTACGCCCCCGCCCGAAACGACTTCGCCGCTTGGGCTGCTATTGCAAAATTGGACCCCTCCAAAATGCCCGCAATTGAATCCAAACTTCGTAGAATGGCTCCTCGGCTGGCCCCCTGTTCTGATCAGCTTAGACTTGCAGGAAACGGAGTGGACCCACTGGCGGCAGCTTACGCTTTCCTCTCTTTGTCGGCTTGTCTCGCCGAGTGATGCTTAACCCCACGACGTCGCAAAAATATCCGACACAGTTCACCTACCGGGAGATTTTTTTACAATGACAAAAACGAAACGGAAATCAGGCGGCACGAAGGGCATCGACTGGCAGGAATACCGGCAGAAAATCATCGAGGGGTTGAATCTCGAAACTGAATTTAATACGCTTGGCATTGAGGTGGTTGGCACCCCAGGCGATGACGGGTGGGCCGGCTGCCGGGCCGTAGACAGGGACGATCATCAACCGTCTGCCGCCGTGAATTTCCAAACCGGTCACTACATCGACAAGGGCGGCGTAGGATTATCGCTTTCGTTTTTTGATCTTGCGGCGCACGTGAAGAAATTTCCGTCCTGGAAAATCGCCCGCGATCATTATGCGGCCGTGGCGGGCGTTGCCATCGACGGACGCCCGCCACGCGATCCGGCCGAACATCTCGTTTTTATGCCCTGGAACGCGGGGACGGAAAATCTAGCTGCACTATGGGCCGCAAAAAAATCTGGGGTAACGGTCGAATCGATTCAAGCCGCTGGCGGCCGGATCGCCCGCTATCGCGATCAGTATACCGTTGTGGCCCTCCCGTGCTATGGGCCGGGCTTGACGGCAGCGGACCCGGTTGGCTGGGTTCTCTGGAATTCGACCGGCCGCGACTTGCCCGTTTTTCGCGGTCGAGATAAAGCCAGCAGCCAATTGAAAACGACCTGGGTAAAAATGAAGACAACCTTCGGCAGCGATGCCAGTTTGATCGGCCGGCACGGCATCGAACGCATCCAGCGGGCCGCTTCGGGCGATAAATTCGTGATATGGAAGGTCGAGGGGCCGAGCGATTTGCTGGCATTGTGGGCCATCATCCCCGCCGAGAAACGGGATCGGCATTTGGTAATCACGAATGCCGGCGGAGGGGCTCAAAATCCCGCAAGCTGGATGGCCGCAATTTTCGCCGGCCATCTTTGCGCTACCGTCGGCGATGGCGATGCGACCGGAATTGCTGGCTCGATCAAATGGGCAAAGTGGATTGCAAAAGTCGCCGACGAATCGCGTCTCTTGCGGCCCGAGCAGATGGGTTTCGGGGTGGTCGAAAAACACGGCCGGGATTTGCGAGACTGGATTGCTGGAAAAGCCATAACGGAAGAACCTGCCGGAAACAGTGAAGTCACTGCGGTTTGAAACAACAATTAAAACGATGGCCTGCTTAGGATTCGTTCACGAAAGGATTCACTCATGCCGCGTAGTTACGCCGATCTTTTGGCTTTGTTGGATGCGGCAGAGGCCGTCTTCGACCAAAAAGCGTCCGTCAATCCTGTCGCCGACACCGCAACCGATGACGTTATCAGCACAGAGGGTATAACGAACGCGGAAGAAGTCGAATCGATCGGCGACGGACAATCTTCCTATGTTCCGAAGCCTCTCAAAGAAATATCCGCAGCCATCTACGAGCGAACGGGCGGTTGGCCGCGTCGGGCCGGCGGAGTGCTTTTCGTTCACGACCCGACCGAGGGAATTTGTTGGCTAGAAAAGCCGTCGGCACTTTTTGGATGGATTCAATCGAAATGCGGGGTTGTCGAATGGCACTCCGGGCGTGGATTCGTTTCCAAGGAAGAGCTATTCGAAGAATTGAAACGGACGGCCACGAAGTACCGCACCATCGAGTACCTGCCGCACCACCCGCTTATTCCAGGCCACTACTACGCATGCAATATCCCTGAGCCGGGTAACGGGGAAATCTTATCGAAGCTCCTGGACTGCTTCGCGCCCGAGACGGAGATTGACCGCTTATTGATCCTGGCCATGTTTGCGACGCCGTTTTGGGGTGGCCAAGGCGGCCAGCGCCCCATGTTCGTCGTTATTTCCGACCACGGTCGAGGTGCCGGCAAATCGAAGCTCACGGACATGGTTGCGAATTTGGCCGGCGGCAATGTTGAAATCACAAATCACGAAGACTCCAAGATTATTCGCGAGCGGCTGCTTTCCCCCGACGGGATGGACAAGCGGATTGTCAGAATCGACAACGTAAAGAGCCTGAAATTTTCCTGGGCGGAACTCGAATCGATGGTGACGGCCCCCTGCATCAGCGGAAAACGTCTGTACGTCGGCGAGGGAAGCCGGCCCAATACCCTGACGTGGCTCATTACGCTTAACGGGGTCAGTCTCTCGACCGACATGGCCCAACGATCGGTAGTGGTCAAAGTAGTCAAACCGGTGCGATCCGGAGCCTGGGAAGCGGACACGCTGAAATTTATCAACGAAAACCGCGAGGCCATCATTGCGGACATTATTGGGTTCTTGCAGATCGAAGAAGCAACCAAACTGGTCGAGCACTCCCGCTGGGCCGCATGGGAAAACGACGTTCTTTGCCGACTAGAAAACGCGGCCGAAATCCAAGAGTATATCCAGGGCCGGGCACGCGGGGCTGATAGCGAACTCGAAGAGGCGGAAGAACTGGAAAGCTACTTCCGATCTCGCCTTGACCTATTGGGCTACGATACAGAAATTCGCCGCGTCCATATCCCCTCTGCGGTGGCCGGAAAATGGTATCGGGAAGTCACCAACGACAAGCAGAAAATTACCATCGCTTGCTCAAAAATAATCAGCCAGTTTTGCCAAGAAGGAAGAATTTCCATGCTGGAAATAAACCCATCAAGAAAATATGGACGCGGTTTTATCTGGGGCGACAAAAAAAACTCAACCGAAATCGATTACGACATCAAAGATCGAATCGAAGAAAAAACAGCCGATGCAAAAAACAACAACGAAAGACACTCTTATTGGTGGGAGAGGTAGGACGGAGGGGACGGTAAATTCCGCAACCGTCCCACCAACCGTCCCACCAAAAAGATGTTGCTACATAAGGACTTAGGTGCTATGGGGGACGGGAGGACGGTTACTTACTATAAAAATATAGGTAATAGGTATATAGGTATTAAAAAGTATGAATAGGAATACGTATAGGGGAATACAATGCAGATTAACCGTCCCACCCGTCCCCCATGAATCGCAAGTCCTTACTGGCAAACACTTTTCTGGTGGGACGGTGGATGTGCCTCCACCGTCCCCTAGCGTCCCCTACCCCCCTAAAGAATTTTCCACCCCCACTAAAGAATTTTCTGCGTCATGCGGAGAAAAATTTCCCCCATGTCCAGCGTGCGGAAATTTTCGACAGTGGCGAGATGCTTACGGAAATTGGCACTGCCACGAATGCGAGCCTCCAAAAATCCCCAGTCTGGTTCGATCCGAACGCGGCGAGACGTCGCCGATCGTTCCGGCGGCAGTCACAGGTGGATTCAAGATCATTGGCATCGCCCATCCCGATGGCACTTTCGATTTTGCGCCGGAATCAACGCAAGTCGAACGCCGTGAGGCTGTAGCCGTTTGGGAATTCTGGGACAGAATCGACGCACGAAAAAAACAAGCACTAGGCCCGAAGTCTCGATTTCAACCCAAGGAGAAAAAATGAGTGACGAGAATAAATTAAAATGGACTGCGAAGCCGACCCAGGCCCAAATGGAACTGGCTACAAAAATTTCAGTGTCACTTAGAACCAATAGTTTCGGCAAAGTGGCTGATTGCGTGGTGCTAATAGCCAACACTCAGTTCATTGGAAGACTGTCCCCGGTTTCCGTGCGGAACGAAATCGCCCGGATACTTTGCGAATCGGACGAAGCGAACCAGAACCCGCCAGGGGCATCGCAAGACGCGAAGCAGCCGGGGCCAGCCGATTGGAGAAACTACCCCATTGGATTACTTTTCGGCCCGAATAGCCGCCGCGTCGATGTGCTGATTGCGAGCGGAATTCTCATCGTTGGCGACCTACAGGATTTATTTGACCGCGAAGGAAAATTGTGGTTTGTCGATATTCCGGGAATTGGAGTAGCTGAAGCCATCAGGATCGAAGAGGCACTTCAAGTCTTTATCCGCAACTCAT
>JANXOJ010000384.1 GCA_025353625.1 Planctomycetota bacterium
TTCGGCCAATAGGCGGGCGGTTGCATCGCCGTGGCTCAATTCCCAGTCGTTACGTATTTGTTCAAATGCCGCGATGGACTGTAGATGCTCCGCCCGCAGTCCTTCCAACTCATCGCGTTGCGACGCTAGCCGCGCCGTTTCGACCTCGTGCGCCGAGGTTGTCTCGCAATGGCTCAATTCCCATTGGCATCGCTGTTCGGCCAACGCGGCCCAGGAATGTTCTAGCTCCGTATGCCGCGAATCAAGCTCCGCCGCGCGGGCGTCTAACTCGATTCGCGATTCGGCTTGATGGGCTTCCCAACCGACGCGCAGTTCAACCAACTCGCGGCTGCGGACTTCTAGTTCTTCATGCCGGGAGGCAAGGCGTGCCAACTCGCTCGCATGGGCCGACGTTGCCTCGCCATGCTGAAATTCCCATTGGCACCGCTGCTCGGCCAATGAGGCCCAAGAAGTTTCTAGCTCCGTATGCCGCGAATCAAGCTCCGCCGCACGGGCGTCTAACTCGATTCGCGATTCGGCTTGATGGGCTTCCGAACCAACACGCAGTTCAACCAACTCGCGGCTGCGTGCTTCCAGTTCTTCATGCCGGGAGGCAAGGCGTGCCAACTCACTCGCATGGGCCGACGTTGCCTCGCCATGCTGAAATTCCCATTGGCACCGCTGCTCGGCCAATGAGGCCCAGGAATGCTCTAGCTCCGTATGCCGCGAATCAAGCTCCGCCGCACGGGCGTCTAACTCGGTTCGCGACGCGGTTTTTTCGGTTTCCCATTCCGTTTGCCGGTCATCAAGAAATAGTTGTCGAGCCTTGACCTCAGCGTGATGCTGTGCGATTTCCGCTTGACGATTTGTAAATTCCTCCGTTCGCTCGGCAAACTCGGATTGCTGCGTCGCGAACTCGGCCTGTTTCTTTGCAAATAACTGAATCTTGCGCGCTATCTCGACGTGCGGATCGAGCGATTCCGGTTGATTGGTTTCGACGACGTCTAGGTCAATTCCCCCGACGCTCAGGCAGTCGCCAATTTTGAGGTGTGCGTCATCGAACGATCGGCCGTTCAGTCGCGTGTCGGCCGACCAGCGACGGACGACCGTTCCACCTGGCCCGCGGAGTACTAGGCAATGGACGTCCCCCACATTGCCAGATCGCAGCCGGAGTGTACAATTGGGTCCGGAACCAATCGTACACTTGGGTGATTTTAGTTGTACCGTTTGACCATCGCGAGCCGTACCACGGACGCGCAGTACCAGACTACCGGGGGCATTGTTAAGCATCGAAGGGGCATAATCGGTTCTAATCATAACTTAATCCTCTACGGGATTTAGCTTAGAAACCGCGTCCGGTCAACGATTAGGCAGCTTATTTCCAAAATCTACAAGGGATCGGCAAAAAAGAGATGAGGATCTTTGCCGGTTATGCCGATTATCCGTAAGCACGCGGCGGCAGTAGGCCACAGCGGACACGATAATTTGCCGGATCGGGCGACGTTTTGGGGTTCATCGACGCGATTTCCAAAAATTTTACCGTTCTTCGATCCATTTTTGTTTCATTTGCGTAGTATTGTTTGGTTGCTCTGCTTGTGACGGCTCATCTTTCGGCACACAGGGCGACTAACCGGAACAACACCATTTTGAGAAGGGCGTTCGGCGACGACTACTCTGAAGGGGGGGCAAGCCCTTCAGTTCGGCCAACGACGGACACCGCAGGAGATTTCTTATGAGCCGCAAAGATGCGATTCTGAGCATGCGCCAAGTCCTCGTTAAGAGGCGCGATGCGCTGCGTAAGGCCCTGGCCGGCGACTTGAGTTTGCTCAAGGAACTGCGGGCACAAACGTCCGGCGACGTGGTAGACGCCGCTTTGGACTCGGTCCAAGATGAGATCAGCTCTCAATTGGCCGAAGTCGAAAGCCGCGAACTGACGCGGATTGAATATGCCCTGGAGCGGATGCGAGCTGGACAGTTTGGCGTCTGCGAAGGGTGCAACACGGGCATCCCCATGGCCCGCTTGAACGCACTGCCCTATGCGACCTATTGCATTAAGTGCCAGCGTGAAATGGAACGCCAAGGTTCGTCGGGCGGCGGGTCCAACGATGTCGATTGGAGCCGATTGCTCGACACCGGAAGCGGCGACTCCGAACTTTCGATCAACGATATCGAACTCGATGTTTCCTGAGCGACACGTCCTGGGCGACAAGTTCAGAGCGATTGGCGAAGGAACGCACTTGGTGGTCTCATACCGTGGTATATCGTGGCCGGCGCGGAATTCAACCCTCCGCGCCGGGCTACTGCTCGTAGGCGGACTGGCGTTGAGCCTCTCGCTGCTGGTGGCACCACGGGCATCAGCCGCTCCGCGCGATCGCCCGGTTACGTCCACCGACGCTCGGGCAAAGCTGCGGCAAGTTTTGCAGCAGAATCTTGCGGTACTCGAAGCCCAGGCGACCGTCATAAAAACGGTTGCCAAGCTCGTTGGTCCTACGGTCGTGCATATCGAGGCCGACGTTTTACCGCAAACGCTCGATAACAATCGCACCCACAAGCTCGAAGAGGCCGGCTCCGGTGTCATCATTGAACGAAACGGCAAGTACTACGTGCTGACCAATCGGCACGTCTTTCGCAATACCCCGGCCGACGGCATTCGCATCCATTTGGCCGATGGACGGCGAATCGGGCCAAAGAGGGTTCTCGACGACCACGAAACGGACGTTGGCGTGTTGGCGATTGATGCCCCCGACTTGATCGCCGCGCCGGTGGGCGATAGCGATGGCATGGAGATCGGCGATTTCGTTCTGGCACTGGGCAGCCCGTTTGGTTTGAGCCATTCGGTCACTTTTGGAATCATCAGTGCCCGCGGACGGCACGACCTTATGTTGGGCGACGAATCGGTTCGCTTTCAGGATTTTTTGCAGACCGACGCCGCCATCAATCCGGGCAACAGCGGCGGGCCGTTGTGCAATTTGCACGGCGAGATCATCGGCATCAACACGGCCATTGCCAGCAATTCCGGCGGCAACGAAGGGATCGGCTTTTCGATTCCCATCAATGGCTTCATGGTCGTTGCCCGGCAGTTGATCGATAACGGCAAGGTCGTTCGGGCGTTCCTGGGAGTGAGCCTGGATGCCCGGTTTGGCCCAGCGATGGCCGCAGAGCTTGGATTGCCTCGCGCGACGGGAGCGCGCGTCAACGGCGTGACCAAAGGCGCACCGGCCGAAGCGGCCGGAATTCTGGTCGGCGACGTGATCATCAAGGTTGACGGCACGACAATCGAAGACGACGCGCATCTCGTGAACTTTGTCGGCATGATCGAGGCCGGTCGCAAAGTTTCCGTGGAAGTCTTTCGCGACGGCAAGACGATCGGGTTGGAACTTCAAGTCGTGGATCGCAGCAAATTCGGGCAGTAGGACAACTATCCGCCAACAACTGCCGCTGTCGAAATAGTGGTGCGGGCGTCTCGCCCGCTTTTATTGGGGCAGGCGGGACGCCCGCACCACAATTCTCGAACTTTGCAGTTGCCCTGGCCGACACCGGACGGCTTGCGCCGTACCGCTTCAATGCCATCGGACGGCAATGGGAACGGAAGGGCGCAAGCGGGCAATCAATCCAGACGACACCGCATGAACGCCGGGCCTTTCCTACCCTTCCCCCTCCCTTCCCCCGGCTCGCTGCAAGCCGCGAACGATCTTCTCAATCACCGCTTCCTTCTCCAGATTCATGGCCACTTCCATGTTGAAACGCCGCACCGGTATTCGCCGCCGATCAAAAACGGTCATGCCAGTGGTCAATTCGCCCATCGTCTCCACATCTCCGGCCATCTCGTTGGCCGCGAACAACTCCGGGTAGCAAACGGCCATCAACGCCACGGTATCGTGAACGTGGATGCCTTCCATGCCGAACCGCTGCCGATAGCCGCGAAAGGCGGAAGGGAGTATTTTGCGCAAGAACGAACCGGCCCGAGTGGTCTCATCGGGCAGGCGGTTGAAAATGTCGAAATCGAGAGTGACGCGATTCGTCACGTCGAGCGGAACGAGCGTCTTCGTCGAGGCCGAACGGAAGACGGTTCTCGCGGCACCTGGGTCGCAGAATATGTTGAATTCAGCAGTCGGCGAGCAATTGCCCGACACGGCCACGCACCCGCCGGCGATCACCACCCGGCCCACGAGCGACGGTAGTTCCGGATCGCGCTGGAAAGCGCGGGCGATATTGGTCAGCGGGCCAAGGGCGACAATCGTGATGGCATCCGGATTGGCGCGAACCTGATCGCAGATGACTTTCTCCGAAGGCATAAGATGCTGCCGCTCGGCGACGGGAAGATCGGCACCGCCAAGACCATCCGGCCCATACAAGCCCCGGCCTTCCGGCGGAAGGCCAACGTCGGGTTCCGGGTCCGAGGCGGCTCCCAGTCGGGGAAATCGCGGTGGGTCGAGTGCCTCGACGATCGCTTGCACGTTGCGGGTCGCTTGGATCGGCGAACAGTTGCCGCCAACGGCCGTGACCGCGACCACATCCAAGCCAGGATTAAACAATGCAAAGCACAACGCCACGGCGTCATCCACACCGGGATCCACGTCCAGGATCACTTTTCTCGCCATGACTGCTCCTTCGGCCAATTTGATTTTTCGTTGCATCCCATTGTATCCCCCAAAACGGCGATAGCAACAACTTTGGCAAGAGAAAAAGCCCCTTGCCCCTTTGGCCAATTCCAAGTATCCTGAGCCTCACCTGGGAACCGCGTCGAGACCCAAGCAACGCATCTTACATTTCGCCCCCAATTTGGGTTTCCCCATAGGCTTCCATCATGTACTGGCTCAGCAAAAGCATTCACTGGCTCGGGCGATTTCGCCGCCGTAGCGTGGTGTTGCTGGCCGTCGTGGGGCCGGGCATCATCACCATGATGGCCGACAACGACGCGGGCGGAATTTCGACCTACGCTCAAACCGGTGCCAGGACTGGCTTCAATCTGCTCTGGTGCTTTCTGATTCTGGTGCCGATGGTCTACTACGTGCAGGAGATGACCGTGCGCTTGGGGGCCGTCACCAAGCGGGGCCATGCCGAGGCCATTTTCGACGCCTTCGGTCCCTATTGGGGCTGGTTCTCCATTTTTGATTTGGCACTCATCAACTGGCTGACGCTCATCACCGAATACATCGGCATGACCCAAGCCATGCGGATATTTCATATCCCCGAATGGATCACGTGTGTGGCGGTGACCGCGCTGATGCTGGCAATTGTCGTCTCCGGCAAATACTGGACGTTCGAGAAATTGACCTTCATTTTCTGCCTCTTTAATTTGGTCTACATCCCGGCTGCCATTTGGGCCATGCAAACCGGCAACGTCGACGACGGTTGGATGGCCGTGGGACGCGGCTTTTTTAGTCCACATTTCGGCATCACCGAGAAAATGACCGTGCTCGCCTGGATCACGCTCATCATGGCAAACATCGGTACGACAATCACCCCTTGGCAGATTTTCTTCCAGCAGTCGGCTGTGGTCGATAAGGGGATGGATGTTCGCGATATCAAGTACGGCAAGATTGACACTTTCGTTGGCTCAATCGTCACCTGCCTCGTGGCTGTCTTTATCATCATCGCCACCGCCGGCGTGTTTTACTACCACCCCGGCGGTTCGATTCTCATCGATTCGGCCGCGCAGACGGCGGAAATGATGCCGACCGTCATGCCGAACCACACTTGGGGCCAATGGGCGAAGGTTCTATTCGCCATCGGACTGTTCGACGCCGGCTTGCTGGGTGCCTTGTGCATCTCGCTGGCCACGAGTTGGGCCTTGGGCGAAGTCTTTGGCTGGGCACACTCGCTCAATAAAAGCGTCCGCGAGGCACCGTGGTTCTATGTCTTTTATGTCGGCATGCTCGTCTCGGCAGGGCTGGTAACCCTTTTGTCCAGCACCGATACGCAAGACAAGATCACCATGTTCGTGCAAGTCGTCGCCGTGACCTTGCTGCCCGCCGCGCTGATTTTCCTGATCTTACTACTGAACGACCGGCCCACGATGGGCAGATATGTAAATACCCTCTGGCAAAATATCGCAAATTGGACGATCATTGTCTTTGTAATCGTGATGTCGACGGCCTACGGCATCATGGTGCTGTTTGAATGAAGGTTTAATGTTTAATGAAAGACAACGCACGGCAGTTTCTCGGCAACCCGCAATTGAACATTTGATCGTTTAGTCGCTATGTCCCACCCACCCCTACCGCCAGCCAACGCGCATCCCGACCACGGGTCTGCGAACGCGGAATTTCGCTTCCTCTATTTCTCCCTTTTGGCGGGACGGCCCATCTGCATTGGCAAGATCAATCATCGCGTCGGCAAGCTCACGGACCTCGTCGTTCGCCTCAATGAGACCTACCCCGAGGCCGTCGGCATCTATATGGAGCACGGCTGGGGCAAGCCGACCGAATTCATCCCCTGGAACCACGTCATCAAGATCGACGAAGACGCCATCTTCGTGCAGCCGCCGGAAAGCGGCACGCAATATCCGCCCTTCGTCGATCAGGTCGGCTGGAT
>JANXOJ010000391.1 GCA_025353625.1 Planctomycetota bacterium
CTCGTCCTCGATCCGTCGGTAGCTGCTGGTGCGGTGGCATCGACGCCAACCGCTTCGCCCGGAGTAGTGGCCGTTCCCGAACCGAGTACGCTAGCATTGCTCGTCGCCGGGGCTTTGGCGGCTGGATTCGGCGCGCGGCGGCGGATAATTTCAAATTGCAAATCGCAATACGATAAATAGGAAATTGGATGGGAAGAAGTCGCCTCACTGAGCAGCGACCTCAAACCGCAAATACACCCGGCTGTCGCGACCCGCAAGCAGGTGCCCCGCTTTCCCGAGCTTGGGCCACCGCGGCAGCCGGTTCTTCTTTGCGCATGGGCGGCTCTTTTCAGCCGGCAATCCGCGCGGTATGCTCTTTTCTATTCGCGATACCTTTAGTTATGCCGTGAAAGGAAAGAGCAATCATGAGTTTGGCATTGGAGTCTGCTGCCATAGAGTCGGCCGTTTTGGCCTTGGACCTTCGTACCGATGCGTTTATCGACGGCCGCTTCTCGCCGGCTCGATCCGGCAAGCGGTTTGCCACGGAGAACCCAGCTACCGGCAAAGTAATTGCCCAAGTCGCAGCTTGCGATTTGGCCGATGTCGATCGGGCCGTGCAATCGGCGCGCAAGGCGTTTGAGGGAGGGGCTTGGTCGCGGATGTCGCCGCTCAATCGCAAGAAGGTCTTGCTGAAGTTTGCCGATCTGCTGGAGGCGAACGCCGGCGAGTTGGCATTGCTCGATTGCCTGGAAGGGGGCAAACCCATCGGCGATTGCGTGAATACCGACGTCCCGGAGACAATCCATTGCATCCGTTGGCATGCGGAAACGCTCGACAAGATTTATGATCGAGTTGCCCCCACCGGGCCGGAGAATCTTGCGATGATCCTTCGTGAGCCGGTCGGCGTGGTCGGGGCAGTGATCCCCTGGAACTTTCCCACGCAGATGGCCGCCTGGAAACTCGGGCCGGCGTTGGGTGCGGGGAATAGCGTGGTCCTCAAGCCGGCGGAGCAGACGTCCATGAGCGCGCTGCGGATGGCCGAATTGGCCGTCGAAGCCGGATTGCCGCCGGGTGCGTTGAACGTCGTGCCCGGTATGGGCGAAACGGCCGGGCAAGCCATCGGCCGCCACATGGACGTCGACATGGCAGCCTTCACCGGCTCCACGGAAGTCGGCCGGTTGTTCCTTCGTTATTCGGCCGAGTCGAACTTGAAGCGCGTGATTTTGGAGTGCGGCGGCAAAAGCCCGCAAGTCGTTTTGGCCGATCCACCAGAGTTGGATACCATCGCCGCGCACGCCGTGAACGCCGCTTTTTGGAACATGGGCGAGAATTGCAGTTGCGGCTCGCGGTTGATCGTCCACGAATCGGTCAAAGACGCCCTGGTTGAAAAAATCGCCGCCTTGGCCCATACGTGGACGGTAGGCAACCCACTCGACCCGGCCACGCGGGTTGGCTCGATGATCGAGAAATCGCACATGGAAAAAGTGCTGAGCTATATAGCCGCCGGTAAGAGCGAGGGGGCCAAGGTCGTGATGGGCGGCAATCGTGCCTTGAGTGAATCGGGCGGATACTTCGTCGATGTGACGATTTTTGACGAAGTAGCCAACGGAATGAAGATCGCCCGAGAAGAGATTTTTGGCCCCGTGCTTTCGGTGATTCCGGTGAAGAGCGAGGAAGAGGCGGTGAAGTTGGCCAACGAGTCCAACTACGGCTTGGCCGCATCGCTCTACACCCGCGACCTCAACGCGGCCCATCGCGTCGCAAGGGCACTGCGAGCCGGCACGGTTTCGGTGAATTGCTTCTCGGAAGGCGACATGACGACGCCCTTTGGCGGATACAAGGAATCGGGCTTTGCCGGACGAGATAAGTCGATTTTCGCGCACGAACAGTATACGGAGTTGAAAACGATTTGGATGCAGATCGGTTAGATTTACGTCCCCGAGTGAAATTCTCGCATCGGAAATTGCGAGCCTCGTAATGATTGCCGCTAGCCGCTGAATTTCGCTTCCGTCTCCCCGCCTTGACTTTTGCGTGCCAAACGTCACAATAATCTCTGTTCCGTGCATGTCGGCGTCTGATGAGGAGCCCCCGTAATGGGGCTCCGTGAACCTGGTCAGGTCGGAAACGAAGCAGCCATAAGCGGCTCGTTCCAGGTACGGCGGGCTTCTCATCGGGGGCCGACTTTTGCGGGGCGGAATTTACGTGTCCCCCCGTTCGATAGGTATCCAGTACGAAAGAATCTTGGAAGATTGGCCGCGCGACGGACTGCTCATGCCAAATCCTGAAATCCAACCTGAGCAGGCTCACCCATCCTACGTGGTCGTTGCCCGGCGTTATCGACCGCAGGGCTTTGCGGAGTTGATCGGTCAAGAACACGTTGCCCAGGCTCTGTCCAATGCCATTGCCACCCATCGCGTGGGCCATGCCTACCTCTTCACCGGCGCGCGCGGAACCGGCAAGACATCCACGGCGCGGATCTTTGCAAAAGCCCTCAATTGCGTGAACGGCCCGACGGCCGCGCCGTGCAACGAGTGCGATAGTTGCCAGAGCATCAGCGGCGGAGACGATGTAGACGTGCTGGAAATCGACGGAGCGAGCAACAACGGCATCGATGAAATCCGCGAGCTACGGCAAAACGCCGGCGTATGCCCCAGCCGCTCGCGTTACAAGATATACATAATCGACGAAGTTCACATGCTCTCCACGCAAGCCTTTAACGGCTTGCTGAAGACGTTGGAGGAGCCGCCAGAGCATGTAAAGTTCATGTTCTGCACGACGGAGACGCGGAAGATCCCGATCACGATCCTTTCGCGCTGCCAGCGGTTCGATTTCGCAGGCATTTCCACGCGCGCGATCCACGACCGCCTGCGGCAGATTGTCGATGCGGAAGGCGTGACCGCCGAGGACGAAGCGTTGGAGGTCATCGCCCGACGTGCTGCCGGTTCGATGCGCGACAGTCAGTCGCTCTTGGAGCAATTGCTATCGTTTGCTTCGCAGAAGATTACCGTGGCCGACGTTCACGGCATGCTCGGCACGGCCGGCGATCATCGTCTGTCTGCGGTGGTGAAGCATATTGTCGAGCGCAACCCGGCGGCCGCGCTCGGCGAACTCGATGTTGCCGCACGCGAGGGCGTCGATGTGGCCCAGCTCATCGAACAGCTCTTTGGATATTTCCGCGATTGCATGGTGGCCGCCGTGGGGTGTTCGCCCGATGCGTTCCTATACGCCTCGACGACGAATAGCGCGGAAGTGGTCGAGGCGGGCCGGCGTTTGGGCCTGCAAACCATTTTGGCCGCGATGCAAATTCTCGATCAAACACTCTCCCGGCTGCGTATTAGTACCCAGGCACGCATCCTCGCAGAATTAGCCCTAGTGCGGATTTGCAACTTGGAAGATTTGGAGGAGTTGGCGGGGCTGATCGTTCAATTGCGGTCGGGGCAATCTCTTTCGGTAGCCGCCGTGCCGCGAATGGCAGCTCCAGCGTCGCCGGCGAATCGTGCCGTCGCCGCTCCACCGCACATACCGCCTGCCCCCGCCGCGCCGGAGGCGGCAAAAAAAAAGTTTGAACCGTCCGCTGAACCCGTAAAGCCCACCGTCGTACGAGCCGCGGCAAGCGAACCTGCCGGCACCGAATGCGATGAGGACGACGATGCGATTCCCGCCAGTTTCGTACTCGACGCCCGCAATGTGGAAGAAACTTGGCAAAGGGCAATCGAGAACATTTCAGGCATGGCCGCCAACCAAGCCAAGCAATGCAGTCGGCTGGAGGTTTCCGGCATCAATCGCTTGACGGTCTGGTTTGCTGCGGACCACGCGATACACAGGGCATCGTGCCAACGGCCGGAACAAGCGGCTCGCTTCGAGCAAGCACTAAAGGCCGTCACCGGCCAGTCGATCCGCATCGATTTCAAGCTAATGGAAGCCGCTTCGCAACCCGTCGACGCGGCACCGCAGCGTCCGGCAGTTTCTGCCCATCAGCGATTGATGGAAGCCGCAAAGCATCCACTCGTGCAGCGTGCCGGAGAATTGTTCGGGGCAGAGCCGGCCAGCGTTGAAGAAAGTTAAGAACGAGGAAGGTCGAAAAAAAGGTCGAGCAAAACATGTTTAAGGGAATTGGAAATATCGCAGCCATCTGGAAGCAAGCCAACGAGATTGGCGGACAGATGGAAAAACTCGGCGAGAATCTCAAATTGCGACGAACCACCGGTACGTCCGGCGGCGGCATGGTTGAGATTGAACTTAACGGCATTCTCGAAGTCTTGCACTGCAAGATCGACCCGCAGTTGATGAGCCAAGGAGACGGCGAATTGCTGGAAGACCTTCTGGTTGCCGCGATGAATCAGGCCATTGAAAAAGGCAAGCAGTTGCACGCCGAAGCTTTGCAAGAGCTAACCGGAGGCATGCAGTTGCCGGGAATGCGCGAAGCCTTGGGAAAACTCGGCGGCATGGGGCCGCGGGAATAGGTTAAGTTCTATTGCGGAAGGATGCAATTCGTAAGGTGGTGTCGAGTACCCGACGCCCCACCATTGAAAAACCGGATTTTGATGGGTCTTCGGGTACTCGACGCCATCTAGGAAAGTTAGTGCCATGCCCGAATTGACGCAAAGCGTTACCGAGTTGATCGATCAATTCGCCAAGATGCCCGGCATTGGGAAGAAAACGGCGGAACGATTGACCTACTACGTGTTGCGGCTCAATAAGAACGAGGCACTCGCCTTGGCCGATGCGATTCGCAGCGTGAAGGAGAACGTGCGATATTGTCGCATCTGCTATAATTTGGCGGAGCAGGAAGAATGCGATATCTGCCGCGATCCCAATCGGCAACGCGACGTGGTTTGCGTGGTCGAACAGCCGCGAGATCTGATGGCGTTGGAACAGTCCGGCGTCTATCGCGGGCTGTACCACGTTCTCTTGGGTCGTATCGCCCCGTTGGATGGTATCGGGCCGGAGCAACTGACGATCGAGGGGCTAGTCCAACGGGTGCGCGGCGGTACAGTCCGCGAAATCGTCATGGCCACTAATCCGACCGTCGAGGGGGACGGCACCGCGCTCTATATTTCCAGCCTATTAGGGGATTGCCCGGTGCAAGTTACTCGTTTGGCGCGTGGAATTACGACCGGCAGTATGCTAGAATTTGCGAACAAGGAAGTGCTGGCCGACGCCCTTTCGGGCCGTCAGTCGTTTTAAAGCCGCTCTTTGAGGACGGCGAAAGCTAAGCGAGGATATTTCCTTGCGAAGTGCTAAAGGATTGGAAAGTTTGGGAGCTCATTATGCGACTATCATTTGGTCAAGAAATGCGGATGGCACAGAAGCAGGTGCTTGCTCCGCGTATGATCCAGTCGATGGAGATCCTGCAAATGTCGATCATGGCACTGCAAGAGCGCATCGAGCAGGAGATCGAAGAGAATCCCGTACTCGACCAAGGTGAGGACGACGCGGATATGCCCTCCGAATCCGAGTCGGAGGAAGGCTCGCTTCCCGATGCGCCCGATTCTCCCGATGCTCCCAGTGAAGAAGAACGCGAACTGGTCATCAACGAGACGACAAAAAACGAGGAGGATTTTGAGCGGCTGATGAAGATGGACGAGGATTGGCCCGACCAGTTCGACGACCATTCCCGCCCGTCGCGCGGCGAGACGGAAGAGGCCGGCGAGCGAAAGCTCGACGCGATGGCGAACATGGTCGCTCGGCCGCAGTCGCTGCAAGATTATCTCCGCGATCAGTTGGGGTGGTTTGGCATCGAGCCAGAATTGAGGGCTATCTGCGAAAAAATTATTTACAATCTCGATTCGAATGGATATTTGCAAGGTCGCTTGGAAGACCTGCTGGGCCTCGAGGCGACGCGCGATGAGCATGCCCTGGCCCATCGGGCCTTGGCACTCGTGCAAAAGCTCGATCCGCCCGGCGTTGCGGCTCGCACCGTGCAAGAATGCCTTTTGCTGCAATTGATTCCCGGCGTGCCATTGTTTGAGCAAATGCAGACGATAATCACCACGCATCTCGACGATGTTGAACACAATCGACTGCCGATCATCAGTCGCCGCACGGGCTACTCGATCGAATTGATCCAGCAGACGCTCGCGGAGATTCGCAAGCTGAATCCCAAGCCGGGTGCCGAGTACAACAACAATCCGGTCCCCCCGATTACACCCGACGTTTTTGTCGAGATGGGCGAAGACGGCAAGTATCGGGTTCGGCTTGAGGACGGTCGCACGCCGAGCCTCTTCATCAGCCCTTATTACCGCAAGTTGTTCGCCGAAGGGCAAGTGAACGACGAAACCAAGGAATACATCAAGCGGAAGATCAACTCGGCGCAGTGGCTCATCGATTCCATCCAACAGCGTCGCAGCACGATTACGCGCGTCGCCCAGGCGATTGTCGATCACCAGACTGAATTCCTCAGCAAGGGCCCCGAAGCGATCGAGCCGCTGAAAATGCAGCAGATTGCCGACAAAGTTGGCGTGCATGTGACCACGATCAGCCGTGCCGTCGATGAGAAGTGGATTCAGACGCCGCGCGGCATTTTCCCGCTCAAGCGGTTCTTCTGCGGCGGCACGGTCGGTGCCGACGGAGAGGAAGTCGCTTGGGATACCATCCGCATCAAGCTGCAAGAGTTGATCGACAACGAAGACAAGCAGCATCCCAAGAGCGACGATCAGATCGTCAAGGACTTGGCGGCAGTCGGCGTCACGGTCGCAAGGCGGACGGTTACCAAATATCGCAAGGCGATGAATATCCCCAGTTCGCGCCAACGTCGCGACTGGACGGAAGCCGACGGGCCGCCGCCCTCATCGGCCGACGCCGATGAGTGACAACACAACTCCCCTCTCCCGCGACCGCGAGTAGCCCTTTCCCGCGACTGCGAATAGCTGGTGCCCGGTGAGAGGGGCCGAGGGTGAGGGAATTGCGGTTCACCAACTTTGTCTTACGCTGGTTTTGGCGCACCTTTCCCCGCAAGACGCTCGGCCAGCGGGGTGAAGCCGAAGCGGCACGATATCTCCAACGACTGGGCTATTTGATTCTCGCCCGCAGCCGCCGACTTTCGCCCGGCGAGCTCGACTTGGTTGCCCTCGACGGCCGCACGATTGTCTTTATCGAAGTGAAGACGCGAAGGAGTGCGGAAACGGGGCATCCGTCAGAAGCGGTCGACAATATCAAACAGCGTAAGCTAACTCGACTTGCGGTGACTTTCATGAAGCGGCACGGCCTTCTGGAACATCCCGCGCGGTTCGATGTCATCGCGATTACCTGGCCGGAAGGCCGCAGCAAGCCAACGATTGAACACTATATCAATGCGTTTGAAGCGGTGGGAAAGAATGAGTTCTACTCGTGAGGTTGGTCGTCCTTCATAGCACCAAGGACTCAGAACCGTGTCCGCAGCACAGCCTACCGGGCACAGCGTACTCCCAACGCAATCGCCCCTCGATCGCGCTGTGCGAAGGAGGGGCGATTACTGAAATCTCCAGCATGCAGTCGTCCGCCCATCGCAAACCCACTGCCCACCGACCACGTTTAACTGCCCTCTTCTCAGTGGCAG
>JANXOJ010000404.1 GCA_025353625.1 Planctomycetota bacterium
GCGATCTCGACGGCCTTGGCTCCGTCGCGTGCTACCGGACGTTTATCCAAGGCCAGTTCAAAGGCGACGCGCAGCGCAAGGGCCACGTTCTGCGGCTGGCGAGAAATCTGCTGTAGGCGAAGTTCGTTGGCCTCTCGATAGTTGCCTTGGCGGCGCATCGCTTCGACGAGACCGTCTTGGGAAATGGCGTCGCCCGGCAGAAGCCGAAGCACCAGTTGGAACTTTTCGATTGCCGCATCGAGTTCCCCTTGCGTAGCGAGAATGCGGGCCATGATGCGAATTGCTTCCGGCTGCATGGGCTGGAGGTCGAGTGCGGTGCGACATTCTTGGACCGCCTCGTCGCGGCGGCCCTTGCTGCGAAGCACTTCGGCCAGGTTGCAGTGTGCCAAGATGTGTTGCGGCTTTATCGCAATGAGAGCGCGAAACTCTGCGATGGACTCGTCCACTCTTCCCATGCCAAACAGCGCGACCGCCTTGACGAGGCGTCCCTCGGAATTATCGGGGTCGATTTCCAACACGCGATTACACTGTTCGAGGGCCTCGGCGCAGCGGCCCTTCTTTTGCAGGTTGCCGGCCAAGTTGGTTCGCGGCGTCATGTAATCGGGATTGATGGCAATCGCCTTTTCGTAGTGCTCGATAGCCTCATCGATCCGGCCCACGCTACAAAGCGCGACGCCATACATATTGTGGGCAAAGTCGTGCGTTTCCGGCAGGCACTCCACGCCGTGTCGCCAAAGTGCCAGGCTGTCGATCCAATGCGTCGTTTGCGTCCAGGCGACGATCGAAAGCGGTGCCAAAGTCGCAATGGAAAGGATGGCGTAAAGCGGCGATCGCCAGCGAAGCGTTTTCGCCGCTTCGGCCAAGCCCCAAGCAATCATCGTGAAAAGTCCGATCTGCGTGAGATACGTATAGCGATCCGCTCGGGCTTGCGCGCCGACTTGCATGAGGCCAATCACCGGCACCAGCATGCCGAGATACCAAAGCCAGCCGACGGTCAAATAGCGGCGGCGATATTGCCATGCAACGAACGTTGTGATGGCTGCAAGGATCGCGAGGGACGCAACACCTTCCCACGGAGGCAGGCCGCGACCGCGGTGCGGATATTGGGCAGTCATGCCGACTGGATAGAACATCTGGCCGATATAGGCGACGTAAGAAACCAGGGCATTGCCCAAGCGATAGATAAGATCGAGCGGCTTAAATGCACCGACTTGGGCTTGTGCCCAGATTGTCAATTTGCACGATATCGCGACGAGGACCAGCAGCGGCAACTTCTCCCCTACCGATCGTTTCAGCTCGGCGGGGCTTGCCAGGCGGTCGAGCGGCCAATAGTCCAATAGCAGCAACACGAACGGCAACGTTACGAGCATTGACTTGGTCGTCAGCCCTAACGCGAAAAGCAGGACGACGAGCAAATATCGCAACCACGAAAACGGATTGACAACGTAACGATGATATGCGGCCAGCGTGAGAATGAAGAACAGCCCGCTGAGCATATCTTTGCGTTCCACGACCCAAGCCACCGACTCGACGCGCAGCGGGTGGATGGCGAAAAGTGCGGCAACGACTGCGGAGGACCACGTTGCCCCGGTCATTCGCAGTAATACGAGGAACAGCAGCACGACGTTGATGGCGTGCAACGCGACGTTGACCAGATGGTGCCCGCCCGGCCAACTGTCGATGTAGTGCTTCCGCTCCGGCGACCAAGTGCCGAACAACTGCCAGTCGAGGATGTGCGACATCCAAGTCAGCGGGTGCCAGTTGGCCGAGTGGGGTTGCGTGATGGCCCACCAGATCGACGTGGGATTCAAGCCGGTCTGGACGTGCAAGTTTTCGTAGACGTACTCGTTGTCGTCGCAGTTCACAAATTCATGCCGAACGGTCTGTGCGAAAACGAGAACGGTCGCGGCAACGAGAAGGCAGCAAACGGCGATAACGACGCGCGGCGGCGTCTGGGGCTTTGGTTCCACGATCGCTTGCCGGGCGCGTGCAGGGGCCG
>JANXOJ010000405.1 GCA_025353625.1 Planctomycetota bacterium
CGCATCTCGGTCCGCTCCACCGCCTCTTCCAGAGCCCGTTCAAAGGCGGCAAAATCCTCCGGCTTGTGAAACATTGTCATCCGCGCATTGGCACGGTTCAGAACATGATAGATCAATCCGCCGTCGGCTTTTCTCCCCCGCCTTTTATCCACCACCTTTTATCCCCCTCCATCCCCCAGGGCTGGTATGCGTTGCCCCGTTGGGCCAGGAAATATGCGTTGAGGTGGGTGCCGAAACTTACCGCAGTCGCCAGCGGAGCCAGGCGAGGCTGGCCGTGCTGGATACCATCCACCGCGCGGTGTTTAGCCCACGCAGGATGCCGTGGCGGCGGAGATGCGTAACGGCTCGTGGAACCAATTGTAGCATCCGACGCATTTTTGATGGGGGGACGCCGGCAGGGGAAGCGTCGATCTTGCTCGCCCGCCGCAGCGGGGAACTTCCCACGAGCCGCTCGATCTGGGCCAAGAAGACCGCTTCAAAGGCTTCCTGTGAGTAATGTTGCTCCACGCTCGCTCGGGCTTGCCGCTGAATCTTGGTGCGTAGGGCCGCATCGTCGACCAATCGCCGCATGGCCTGATACCAGGCTTCCGTCTCGTTCGGCACCAAAAGGCCCGTCTCGCCGTGTTGCACGCAATCGGAGTAGATATCGACGTTGGAGTAGACGCCCGCGATTCCGCAGGCCCCATACTCGCGGAACTTGGTGTTGGTCTTGGAGCGGTGGAAGAGGTCGTCGTGCAGCGGGGCCAGCCCGATCTGAAACCCAGCGGCAGAAAAGCGGCGGAGGAAGCGGTCGTAGTCGTGGATCATGGCATGATGAACGACCCCTCGGAGCGAATCGGGCGGCTTCGGCCCCCAAAAGTGTGCTTCGACTCGCGGGCCTACTTCTTCCAATATCCGCTGGAGAGCGGGAACAAAGATCTGCCCCATCGCGTCGTTGAAGCGGCTCGTGGCGTAGATTAGTTTGATCGCACCTGTCTTCACCCCCGGCCCCTCTCCTGGGTACGGAAGCGGGGAGGAATTTTCGCTCCGTCCGCTCCCTTGCGAGAGAGTCGGAAAGGGTGGTGTTGACGGGGGCCACGTACGCAAGGTCGGCAAAGAGCCGCCAACATCCCCGACGAGACTCAAATCGACGCAGGCGTTGACCATCTCGACGCTGTCGTTCAAACGGGCCGCGCGTGCGAGCAGCGGTCGCGAGTAGACGCGAACCAAGCTGGCAGCCGCCAGATAGTCGTGGAGCATGGCCAGATGCTCGGGCTGGGCACACGCTTTACCGGCATCGCTGTCGGGCGGGAGTTCAAAGAAGTTATCGTCCAGGTCGTAGAGGGTCGGCACGCCACGTTCCAAGGCCGCATGCAAGACCTGGGCGCGGTCCCGCCGCACATTGCGGCAAAAGACGATCAGATCGGCCCGATCCACATCGGCGGGCGAGGCGAGCGATTCCAGCGTCACCCGCGCGCGAATGAGGCCCCTGTCGTGCAGTCGCACGAGCGGCTTAATGACGGTAATCCAGGCGGAGGGGCCGAAGCGGGGAAGGACCGCAACGACGCGAGGTAGTAATGTCGGCATGATTGCCGCAGTATATGCGGCTCGATAGGGGGGCAGGAACGGGCTTCTTTTAGCTGGCGGTGGTGAGTGGATCGCGTCGGGGAATATGAGGGTGGAGGCGGTTATGTATATCACCTGCTCAATCGGGCCGTCGTGTGCGATCGCGTCTTCCTTGGTCGACCGCAAAAACCTCCCCCCATCCCAAAAGATCACCTAAGACTGTCGCCCCCCTTTCCTCCTCAATCCATTGTCGGCTCATTTTTCGTCATCGTCAAAAAGCAAAAAACTACTGATCGGGCGCTCCATGTTGACATAATCGATCGGAATCTTCATGTGACGCGGGCTGCCGGTGGTATCCAGATACCGGTTGCCGCTTGCGGAATAATCGAACGGGTCTTCTTTTGCCGTGGCCTCTGCGCTCAACCGCTTGACATCGAAATCGCGCGGTTCCGTCCAGACGACGTCCGATTTCTTGACAACCACCACGGCGGCGTGCCAGCCGTAAATGGGCCCACTCTTTACAACGACTTTGCGGTCCTTGCCATTGAACGCGGCATGCTCCCCCGAGACGCCCAGGAAGTGGGTGATTGTAGTCCCGCTCTTGCAGAACATTTGTGGCGCGCCTTTGACTAGTTGCCATTTGCCGTCGATGAACTCGCCATGCTGGTTGGCGAGCGTCCGGTTCGGCTCCTCGTTCCACGCCTTGGTCTTGTCGAGACTTTCGTAAAGCAGCTTGTCGCCCTCGTTGCCATACTCGAGCAAACGGACGCGCCAAGAGAGGATATCCTTCCCGTCGGCTTGATAGTTCCGAGGCACCTTGCCGATCGTGCTTACCAAATTGCCATACCCAACGAAAACAGCAGCGAAGCGGAGGGCATCGTTAAGCTCTGCGTCTCGGCCGTAGCACAAGCTCGGCAACAGCAAAAGAACTGCTGGTACTAGGTTTTTCATCGTCAATCTCCTTGGAAAAAGTCCAGACGGAAGTCAAGTGACGAACGATCCGAATTCCTTCCCACTGGTCTTGACTATATTGCAAGAACAGAATCAATACAAGCACACTGGGGAGAAAGGCAGGGAGAAAATGGAAAAAAGGGGGTGCCGGAACGGGCTTCTTTTAGCTGGCGGTGGTGAGTGGATCGCGTCGGGGAGCATTGGGGTGGAAGGGGTGACCGGGGCGACTGCCCAAGAAGTTGCTCAAGCGGTCATCTTCGCACAGGGCGGCAGCCCGAATTTGCAGGATCGCTTCGCCGCTGATCCGGTCGTTCCAGAACTTTTCGGTTCCCTTCACCCGGACGTTGATCTCTTTGAAGAACGACTCCATCTGCACCGAAGTCGTCGGCAGCCCTTGCCGACGATACGCTGATAGTCCGTTCCAGCACTGCCGGACGAGCCGAACTGCCGTCAATCCGCCAATGCGACCAACCTCGTCAAAGCGACTTCTTACGGGGGGAGACAGTTCGAGATCCTTGTTCAAAGCGTTCGTGCTCATAGCAGATTCCTTTCCAAAGGTTCCAGTTTATCCAAACACACTCCGAATCCTGACCACCAACCGTAAAATCCGCCAACCGAATTCGCCGCCCAACTCGCCGCCGAATCCCGTTCCTGCACCCGCTCGATAGCATCCCTCAGAAACGGTCAAACTGATGTTGACCGGAAACGAGGTTATTTGCTAACTTGGGACGACTGAGAGAAGTGCGATATTCGGACGAGAAACTACACTTGACGGAGCAGGAAGCCTCCGCGAATTGAACCTAAGGAAGGGTGTACGATGCGTAAGCAAGGGTTGTGGCACAAATTTCAAGATTTTCGCCGCCTGTACGGGGTCAAGGCTGCCGTTAAGAAGTCGGCCAGATATCTTGCCAAGCATACCGGCGTGCTGGATGCTTCGCCGCACTATCCGACCGACATCTTATGGGCAACCGAGTCGTGCCCCAACATCCGCGAACATATCGACATCACCAAGGCGATGAACGATGCCTGGTTGGCCAATCCGCAGCCGCCCAAGCGAATATTGTGGATCATGCCCGATTTTCTCAGCGTGCATAACGGCGGCCCGAATACGATCCTCCGCTTTGCCCATTACTTTGCCCAGCGCGGCGCGGAAAGCATCATCTATATTTTCAACGGCCACATCCACAAGACGGCGGAAGACGCTCGCGCGGAGATCGTCGCTGCCTTGGGCCCGGAACCGCGACTCAAGGTCGTGCTGAACCACTATACCGACCAACTCAACCCCGACGACTTGCCCGATAGCGATATGGCGGTTGCCACGCTTTGGAACACGGCCTTCATCCTGCTGCAATACCACCGCACCAAATCGAAGGTTTACCTGATCCAGGACTACGAGACGCAGTTCTATCCCGGCAGCGTCGAGTCGGGCTTGGCCGATATGACGTACGATTTCGGCTTCCTCGGCTTGTTCAATACGCCCGGTCTCCGCGATGCGGTGATGTCGGACCATGCGATGAAGGGCTATGCCTTCCAGCCGGGCATCGATCACGATGTCTTTTTTCCGAACCCCAGCGGCGAGTTGCCCGATATGCGGCGGATGTTTTTCTATGGTCGGCCGGAAGTGCCGCGCAATGGATTCAGCCTCGGCATCCACGGCCTGCATCAAATTCAGCAAGAGTATCGCGACATGGAGGTCTTCGTCGCCGGGCATCCCAAGTCGTATGCCAACGCCGGCCTGCGCGGCAAGTTCCTGCCGTACATGGACTATCGCGCCACCGGCGAAATGTATCGCTCTTGCGGCGGCGTGGTGAGTTTTATGTTCACGCCCCATCCGTCGTACATCCCCTTGCAGGCGATGACCTGCGGTTCGATCCCCATTGCACGTCGCGACCGTTTCACGGCCTGGGCACTGAAGGACCGCGAGAACTGCCTCCTCGTCAACCCGCTGCCGCACGAGATCATGGACGCCTACGCGACGTTGCGTCGCGACAAGGATTTACATCGCTACTTGTACGAAAACGCGATCCACACGTTCGACGACAATACGTGGCCCGACCAATTGGAGAGGGCCTACCACTGGTTCATCGAAGGGGGTGCCGCCAACGGAATGCAATCGTTCCGCAGCAAAGACGCCAAGCTTCGCGCCGAGGCGAAGAATCCGAAAGTGGCGTTGCGGACGAAGTCGGGGAAAACGCTGCAAACTGCGGCGACCACGGCCGCAGCGAACACTGCCGCGGAGAACACCAAGAAGAAGTCGGCCAAGGGCGAAGTTCTTCCCACGGAAAATCGCACGTCCCAGGGGCAATCCTCGACCGAGAGTAACATGGTGGAAGAATCGCCGTCACCGATCGCGAAGCGCGTCGCCGCCTAGTTATCTAGTACGGACCTCCGAGTCCGTCGATATTCTCGATCGTTTGCCGACGGACTCGGAGGTCCGTACACCCTTTGGCTGCAAGGAGACCTATCCGGTATGACCGCCTATATGACCGACATCTGGAAGCTGCGGAATTTTTGGATGGCGTTGGTGCGCAACGATCTGCGCAACCGCTATCGCCGCTCGCTGCTGGGACTCGGCTGGTCGCTCTTGCAACCGATCGCCATGACGGCCGTGCTTTGCCTCGTTTTTTCCAACCTATTTGACGGAATCTCGATCCGCGAGTTTGCCCCCATTCTCTTCTCCGGCCTTACCTTTTGGGCGTTTATCGTGGCCGCGATGAATCAGGGTTGCCAGAGCTTTTTTCAAGGCGAATCGTACATCCGTCAACATCGCATACCGTTGGCCATCTATCCCCTGCGAACCGTCCTCGGAGCAGGCTACCACTTCCTCGTCAGCCTCGTCGTGGTTATTGGGTTCGTGTGGATTATGAAGGGGTTCGGCAACGTGCCGGCACTGTTCGGTTTAATACCGGGACTGTTATTGCTCTTCGTTTTCGCTTGGTCGATGGCCATTTGCACGGCCACACTCAACGTCCTCTTTCACGATACGTCGCACCTGCTGGAGATCGTGCTGCAAATCCTCTTCTATCTAACGCCGATCATGTATCCGCCCAAGCTCCTTCAGGAAAAGAACCTGGGGTGGGTCTTGCAGTGGAATCCCTTGACGACGCTCATCGGACTGATTCGGCAGCCGTTGCTGGAAGATACCCTGCCATCCGCCAACACGCTGATGGCGAGCCTCGCGATAACCGTCGCATCGGTTCTCCTAGCGGCAATTCTGTTGCGTTGGTGCGAGCGGCGTTTGGTCTTTCATCTCTAAAATCCCTCGCGGCACAACCTGGAGACTTCCCCGTGAACGCCATCGAACTGAACGACGTGAGCCTGCATTTTCGCGTCCGTCGCCACGGCCGCACGAGCCTGAAAGACTATCTATTGCACGGATTGCTCCGTCGCGGCGAGTCGAACATCATTGAGGTCAAAGCCCTGCAACAAATTGACTTGAAGGTCGCGCAAGGCGAGCGGCTCGGCATCCTCGGCCACAATGGAGCCGGCAAGAGCACGCTGCTAAAGCTTTTGGCCGGCGTCTATCCACCGACATCCGGCACCCGCCGCGTGACGGGCCGGGTCAGTTCGCTCTTCGATATTTCGCTGGGGTTTGAACACGAAGCCAGCGGCTGGGACAACATCCGCTATCGAAGCTATCTGCAAGGCGAGACGCCGCGTTCGGTCGATGCCCGGCTAAACGCCATCGCCGAATTCAGCGAACTGGGCGAACACCTCGATATGCCGGTGCGGTACTATTCCTCCGGCATGCTCGTGCGGCTGGCCTTCTCGGTGGCTACGGCGATCGAGCCGGAAATCCTCATCATCGATGAAGTCCTTTCGGCCGGCGATCATTCCTTTCAGGCCAAGGCCAGGGTGCGGATGCGATCGCTGATTTCCAGCGCACAGGCAGTGGTCGTCGTAAGCCACGACATGGACTCCTTGCGGCAGATATGCAATCGGCTCGTCTGGCTCGATCATGGGCACCTGCGAATGATCGGCGAGCCCAACGAAGTCATCGCGGCCTATCTGCGGTCGATGCAGGGCGATGCTCAGCCAATGGCCGCATGAAAAGCGGCCTGCGCAGCAATGCCGCCGCTTTCCACGTTCTTCGTGGGAACGGGGTGCCCGTCACTGGATGTTTCCATGACCGTCGTCCTGCACCGTCTCACCGAGGGCAATCGTCGATAGGGCGTGGTACAAATTCTGCGCAATCAGTTCGTTCGTGAAAACGACGTGCCCGTCGCCGTAGGCGAAATTGGCACCCAGCGGGTGCCGGCTGGCAAAGGCACCGTTGGCTTTCAAGCCCTTGCCGACGTCTTGTAGGGTTCCTTGGCCCGGCTGCGTATTCAACGGGTTATCGGTGCTCCGCAGGCTGGAGAGCAGGCCGAAACCGTAGGCCCAGGCATTGCCCGATTCGGCCAAGTGGCCTTCGATCGTTTCGCCGACAAAGTAGGTATAGCTCAAGCCGTCGCGAATGTCTGCGGAACGGTGGGTGGTCAAGTAGATGAACGCGCCGTTGTTGTAATAATTGATTTGGTTCCGATCGGAACTGTTGTTGGCATTCCATCCCATGCACAAGGCATAGCTGCTGGTCGTCGTCGGGTGATTGGCATAACTCGAGTCGTTGAACATCGCCGGAAGGGAATCGGCAAAATTGGGCAACGAGCGATCGCTCGTGCAGACAAAGACCGGCGGGCGCTTCGACAGCGCGTTCTTAATTGCTTGCGGGTCCTTGGGCGGGTCTTTGGGGTAAATGGTCGGCACGTCCCAACCGCTTGTGGTTGCATCCGACGTACCCGGAAAGACCGCGCCTTTATCGAACGGGGCAAACGCGCTGTAGAGGACGTTCTCGTCGAGCTGCGGAAAAATCGCCACAAACCCGCTCGTGCCCGACCGGTTATATCCTTGTTGGCCCGCACATGGGCCGCCGTTCCAGTCGTCGCAGCCCAACCGTCCCGCCGGAAAGGTACGATTGGCCGTTTCATAAGCCGTTAGTGCCAGCGCGATCTGCTTGAGATTATTCGTGCAGGCCGCACGGCGTCCCGACTCGCGGGCCGCGTTCACCGCCGGCAACAGTAGCCCGACGAGGACACCGATGATGGCAATCACCACCAGGAGTTCGACGAGCGTAAAGCCGCTTCGGTCGGTTTTGATTTTCGGAAACAAGATAAGACCTGGCGACATGGCAATCCTCATTTCGTGCAAACTTTTTCGCCGCAGCCCTCACGGCTAACCTCATTCTATCGGCAAGCGACGAAATTTGGAATGAATGGTAGTAGGGGAGAATACGTCTAATGGGCGATGTCCAATGACGCATGGCAGAACTACGCAAGGCTTTTGTTGGTCGCCGGGATTTGGACGTTGGCCATTACTCCCAGCTCCCCCACAACCCAAGCACCCCCTCTTTGGCTATATCCTTGCGGCGTTGACCGCGATGCCCCAGGAAGTTACTTTATGTATATTGATAATATAGGAAAATAAACTATTCGACCGATCCAGTCGGTAGTTGGCGGGGTTGAATGGTTAGAGGTCAAGCGCATGAGTCAACCACAATTATCGGAAATTGCCGACACGATTGCCGGACTGATCCCCCGACTGGTCAGGGGGTTGGTGCCGCATGAGAGTGACCCGGCAGACGAATTGCCGCTGGCGCAATTGCGCGTTTGTGGCATCCTGGTGGACGGCCCCAAGCCGATGTCAACGCTGAGCCGCGAACTGACCGTTTCGCTGAGTGCTTTGACTCAAATTGCCGACCGGCTGGAACGGGCTGGATTCGTGAAACGTGTGGCCGAAGAGGGCGACCGTCGCGTCCGTTGTCTACAATTAACTACGCGGGGCGAGAAAATGATGCGTCAACGCCGCCGAGGCCGCGCTCAGCGGATCTCGGAAGTGCTTGAAAAAATGTGCGCGCACGACCGCGAGGCAGTTCATTCGTCGTTGGAAATGCTGGTCGCGGCGTGCGAGGTTCGCGAGACCAACTGGGAATCCGTCGACGTTGAGGCTTGCCTGGGAAATGGTGATGAGAGATGGGTCGCCAATTGTGGTGCGGGCGACTCGC
>JANXOJ010000417.1 GCA_025353625.1 Planctomycetota bacterium
CGGGTCGGTTCCCACCGGAGCACTTTCCTCCATACTATCGCGCATCGATTCATTAGGCAACTTGCTCGGGCCAACTACAAAGCCTGCAAATGCCGTTGCTGAATTTGTGGCGCAGGCGTCTTGCCGGCACATATCGCGGCAGGCGAGACGCCTGCACCACAAAAATAAAGAATCAAGATGCCATCCACCGCATTTGACGAGCGTGGGCAATTTGAGTAGAAAGAGCGTTATGAGAAGGTCAACTCGCTTTTATTCCTCGTTTATTCCTTTTATCCATTCGTAAAATGCAAACACTGTCGGTGAAGTCGGCTCAGTATGGGGCGAACGATTCTTGGATCGACGTTACGCAGGTGGTGAATGCCCTCTTGCGATATGGCGACGGGGTGGCCGTATCGAATCGGTTGGGGGGCGATCCGGTGCCGTGGGTGGAAAAAGTTCTTCGCTGCGAGTTGAGCGACGGCAGGAGGGTCGAATACGCGGAGGGAGAGACCGCGTTTTGGACGCCGATTGAGATTGCCCACCTCATCTATCATATCTGCCCCTTTTCGCGCAGCCGCCGCGTCTGGCAAGACAATGTCCGGCTCTTGAAGCAACATGCGAATTGGATCAACGGCAAGCGAATCGTTTCCATCGTTCAAGGAGAAGGCTGCGACGGAGTCGACCAGGTGTTGGCCGAATTCGGCGATTTCCGCATCGATAGGACAATCGTTAGGCTCAATTCCGATGCCTGGGAAATGGCGACGTTCCCTGCGGCGATTCAGCACGTTGCCTCGGTGGCTGCCAACGAAGCCGTTTTCTACGGCCATGCAAAAGGCGTGTCGCACCACGGCGACGAATTGAAAGCGGCCGAGATTTGGACGCGAGCGATGATGGTGTTTCTGTTTGGCAATCGCGACAAAGTGCTAGATAAGTTGAGCCGCCATGCAGCGGTCGGAAGCTTTAAGGAAAGCGACGGAGCATTCGATACAAATTGGCATTTTTCGGGGACTTTTTATGCCGTCCGCAACGACCGGCTTTTTAACCACCCCAATTGGTTTCCGTCCAACAACGACAGATACTTCATCGAATTTTATCTGGCAACCATGATCCAATCGGACGAAGCGTTGAATCTTTGTCCGATTATCCGCCCCCGCAGAATGCTCGACTACGACCAGTGGCGAGAAATCGAACCAAGCCTGCTTTTGGCCGAAGAAGCGTGGAAGTCGCCGTAGGTAGTACGTATGTTCGGGTTGCTGGGCACTGGTTACTGGGCAATCCGCTTCGGGACACCATTCGTATGGGTGGCATGCACGTAAGATTGCTCATCGGCGTGCTTGTCGATGCAAAACGTGGTATATTTGACAATGGCGATTGGTCGTTCAAATAGGGTTTACTTTTCTTTCTGGAGCAACTTGATGCCTCAGCCCAATAATTGCCCTTGGCTGCGTCGCATGGCGTGCGCGCTTTTGGCGGCTCTTTTGTTAAAAGCCGGAAATCTTCGCGCGGCGGACTCGGCACCTGAGCTTTCCAGCCTCCATAGCCTAGCCGAGTTGAAATCGCTCGACGATCGCGTGAAGAAACTTGTGGAAGCCGTGCGGCCTTGCGTCGTCGAGGTTTCCGGCGGAAGCGGCGTCATCGTCAGTGCCGATGGTCTCGTGCTCTCGGTGGCCCACGTTTCCCAACGAGCGGGCAGGCCGGTGACGTTTACGTTTCCCGATGGCCGCCGCGTTCGCGGAATTACACTGGGGACCGACAAGACGGGCGACGCCTGCCTGATGAAGATCACGGAAAAGGGCGGCCCCTGGACCTACGTGGCGATGGCCAAGCCCGACGACATCAAGACGGGCGAGTGGTGCGCGGCGATTAGCTATCCGGTCAGTTTCAGTTCGCAACGGCATGCGACGGTGCGGTTGGGCCGCGTCTATCACCATTGCGAGATCGATATCAGCAGCGACTGTACGATCATGGGAGGCGATTCTGGCGGGCCGCTGTTCGATCTGGCGGGTCGCGTGATCGGCATCAGCTCCACCTGCGGCACGTCGGTGCTTGAGAATCAGCACGTAGCCATCGACCGCTTCCAGCGTCTTTGGGAACGGCTTTTGAATGGCGAGGATATGACCGGCATCGATCCGGGCTACGGGGCTGCCCTGGGCGTGGACAACGAACCGTCCGCCAGGGACTCGCGACTGGGCGGGGTCAAGGCCGATGGGCCCGCCGAAAAGGCCGGCTTGAAGGTTGGCGACGTAATCACCCGCATCGGCGACAAAGAGATACGCAGGTTTGAAGACATTGCCGCGCAGATTCGCCTTCACAAACCGGACGAGAAGATTGAAATCGAGTTCCGCCGCGGCGACGACGTCAAGAAAGTGACGATTACGCTGGGGAAATTGAAGCGCAATTTCGATTGATACGATACGAGTGAAAAATGAGTTTACGGTGACGAAAATCATGCATAAGTCGGTAAGTTACAAAATGCTTCTGGGCGTCCTGCTCCTGCTGGGTACGAGTTGTTCGGTCGCCTCGGCTCAAGACGAAGAGCCGCCGTGGCAGGATCGCGGCTTCTCGCGCCGGCTGCCGAACCTGCTAAAAAACAATGCACAAATGAAGTCGTTGCTCAAACCGGTCGCTGCCCCCGCCGGCAATGCGACGGTGCAAATCTTCTGCGATGACCACCGCGTCGCTTTGGGGACCATCGTCGCCGCCGATGGCCTGATCGCGACCAAGGCAAGCCAGCTTTCCGAAAAAATCGAATGTCGCCTGAGCGATGGCCGCAAGCTGACGGCAACACTCGTCGGCGAGGATGAAGCGACCGACATGGCCCTGCTCCGCGTCGATGCCAAAGGTCTTACGCCGATCGTTTGGGCGGCAGCCGCTGCGACAACCGGCAGCATCATCGCGGCCGCCGGCCCAAATGGCGACCCGTTGGGTGTCGGCGTGATCAGCGACGCGATTCGCTCCATGCCCGGCCTGGGGTCGCGGAACTCGCCCCACGGCTGGCTGGGGATCGGCGTCGGCACCGACAACGACGGCCCGGAAGTGCAAAATGTGTCGCCGGGCAGCGCGGCCGAAAAGGCGGGCCTGAAGATGGGCGACCGCATCAAGCGGCTCAACGGACGCGATTTACGTTCGGCGGACGAACTCATCGATTCGCTCAGCAAACTGCCGGCGAACAAGCACGTTGCGCTCCTCGTGCAGCGCGACGAAAAGGAGCTTAAATTGGAAGCGACGCTGGGCCGCTCGCCCGGCAAGCTTTCGCAAGATCATTGGGGCGGCGGCCCGTTCAGCGATCGTCGCTGGGGGTTCGCGCAAGTCATATCGCACGACCTTGCCATTGCGCCCACGGATTGCGGCGGGCCTCTGGTCGATCTCGACGGTCGCTGCTTGGGGATCAACATCGCCCGGGCACTCCGCGTGACGACCTATGCTCTGCCGTCAAATGTAGTTAAGGAAACGATTGCAAAACTTAGTCCCAAGGAAAAGAAATGAAGCTCGCTCCAACTTCCCAATACGTCAAGATCGCCGCGCTTTGTGCGGCGGTCGTTCTCGCTTCCTTTGCCGCGCAAAACGCGGGTGCCGGCGACGACTGGCAGACCGACTTCAAAGCGGCCAAGGCCAAGGCCAAGGAAGATAAGAAGTACATGCTCGTCGATTTCACGGGCTCCGATTGGTGCGGCTGGTGCATCAAACTCCACGACGAAGTCTTTAGCAAGGAACCGTTCGCGACCGAAGGCCCCAAGCGGTTCGTCCTCGTGGAACTCGACTTCCCCCACGAAAAGAAGCAGTCCGATGCGATCAAGAAGCAGAACGAAGAACTTTCCAAGAAGTATAAGATCGAGGGCTTTCCGTCGGTCTTGATGATGGATTCCGAGGGCCAGGTGATTGCCCGAACCGGCTACCGCGAAGGCGGCCCGGAATCGTATCTCAAGTTTCTTGCCGAGTGTTCGCAGGCGTTCGATACCATCGTCGCGATGAAGGCCAAACTGAACAAGTCCGAAGGGCTCGTTCGCGCCAAGCTGCTCGACGGCATATTGGAAGCCTATACGAAGCTGGAAAACGAGCCGGACGAGGCATCGGCCTGGGCCAAGGAGATCGTCAAACTCGACCCCGACAATAAAGCCGGGCTGCGCATCAAGTACGAATTCCGCGACCTGCTGGCCGAGGCAGGCAAGTTGAAGGAGGAGCAGAAGTTTGAGAAAGCGAGGGAACTTTTCGACAAGGCTCTCGCGTTGACCGGCGTCGACGGCGAATTGCGGCAAGACGCCTTTCTTGCCGAGGGGGAGTGCTTTTTCTACAAACACGATTTTGTCGGGCTGGTGTCTTGCCTAACCAAAGGCTTGGAGTCCGCGCCCAAAAGCGAAAAAGCCAAGCAGATTGAAGGCATGATCGTGCGCTTCGGCAAGATGGCCAAGGCGCAGGAATCGACGGCGAAGTTGGAAGCCGGTTTGGTCGGCACGAAGGGGATTGCGCGCGCGAAACTTCTCGATCAACTCGTCGACGCCAAGTTGCAAATCAGTCGCGCCGCGCCCGACGACACGATCGGCGAGACAATCAAGAAGCTTTCCGACGAAATCATCGCGATCGACGCCGACAATAAGGCCGGCTTGAAGCGCAAGTATCAGTTCAAGGTGCCGGTCAACGAGGCCGTTAATTTGATGCACACGGGCCAAGCTGAGGATGCGATTGGCCTGTTGGACAAGGCCCTCGAGACGCCCGGCATTAGCGGCGATGAAATTCAGGAGGCCCAGTTTCAGAAGGCCAATTGCCAGCTCATCCAGCAGCATCGCGCCGAGGCCAAGGAGTGCCTCATGAAGGCCCTGGAGGCATCGCCCAAAGGCCCCTTCGCCGACTCCGCCAAAACGTTGATCCGCCGCTTGGAGGGTGCGAAGAAGCCGGCAGAGTAGAGTTGCAAGCCCTCTATTTGAACCGATGGAGCCGTAATTGTGGTGCAGGCGAGACGCCTGCACCACAA
>JANXOJ010000208.1 GCA_025353625.1 Planctomycetota bacterium
GGCGGTTGAGAATTTCCACAGCAGTTCGCCGCCGCGCTCCAGCACTGCGTATACGTAGCCGTCGTTCGACGATGCGAAGACGATGCCCGAGTCCCCGGTGATTTTTGAATCTGCCGGAAGGAAGGCGGGCGGATTGCTGAACGCGGCCGCAGCGGTCAGCCGGTATCGAATGATCAAGTTATCTTCCGAGCGGCGGTCGATGCGCCCGATGTGCAGAAAGCCCCTATCGGTGACCCAACTACAAAACTCTTCATCGCGATTCTGGGTCGTCACGATCGGCGTCACCAAGGCGCGGCCAGCCGATTGACAGGCAAGCGGCGGTACGTAATCTTGCCGGATGCGGATATTCAATCGCCGCTCTTCTTCAGCCTTCTGGGCTGCTTCCTTCTTTTCGTCCTCGGTCATACTTTCCGTATTGATTTTGCCGAGGTCCTTGGCGGCATCGACGAGCGGCTCCAGGCGGTAGGCCAGGATCATACCGGTAACCATCGGCACGTAGGCGCGCTTGGAACTCAACGCCGGCCCGCCGCCCGGCGCGCCGTTGATCGTGGTTTCATAAATCATGTCGCCCGTGTAGCGGTTCAGGATGTAGAGGCGCGAGGCATTGATCGTGGCGACTAGATCGCGAAAGACGCTGGGCCGCGAGCTGGGATGTTGTGGAAGGCCAACCATCCGCGACCACAACTTCTGGCCCGTCTCGGCATCGATGGCTTCCAGCGTGGCTCGGTTGGTTTGCACGTAGAGCACGCCATCGTGCAGCACGATATCGGTGACGCGGCTTTGCCCGCGACTGACCTGGGCCTGCGTCAACCAGGCCCGCGTCAGGCCGAAGCGTTGAGCGGTCGCTTCGGTAATGATTTCATCGCTGACGGCCGCGAGGACGGGGAAGTCCCGCGCCAAGAAGACCCCAAGCATCGCCGCGAACAAGAATTGTCGCATCGCCCCTCTCCTAGCTAATTTTCGTTTGGACAAAGCCAGCCTCCATGATAATCCAAAGTGGCGGAAAAAGCACCTGGAAAACCCCAGAGGACCGGCAAAGTTGCACGGCGATCGCGCAGGGCACCGCCACGATGCGGAAATTCGCCGCCGAGGCCGGCTAACGCATGGACCACAAACGACTTAGGAGTTCTGCGCTGCGAATCCTGTCGTCCTGCGTCGAATTCCGGAAAAACGTTACCTTCGTCAACCCACGGCTACTCACGTTTGGCCGTCTCTCCTTCTCGTCCATGTTCGCCATATCCGCCGACTGGGCCAATGTCTTACCAGAAATCAACGCCCGCCAAAGCCGTATCACTTGACCATCTGTGACCATTGCAAGCCCCCCTCCTACGGAGACTTGCAATAGTTTATCTGACCCGCTTCAACCGGCCTCAGCCGGGAATTCTAATTGTCGTCAGTCGGGAAAAGTAATTGTCGCTATACACGCTACGGACAAAAGTCTCCGAGTTGATGTGGAAACTGGGTCGCAAGGCCAAGTTGGAGCCGCAGTTCCGGTTTTACGTCCCGTACGATCGGATCTATCGGCTCGAAGTCAACGATCCTACCGCCCTCCGGCGGGAACCACGTTCTACGCACACTTGTACAGGCTCGGCCTCTGCTTGTTGGGGACGACCGGATCGCGTGACCGACGCATGCCTCGGACTGAGTGATTGCGGGCAAGCCGGATGCGGCAAATCCGCACGTCCGGTTCGACGAGCGGGAGGTGGAGCCGGAGCACGGCGTACGGGACTCAGCCACGAAGGGGAAACCCGGATACACGGCCATCCTGTCGCCTAAACCACCGCGCCACCTCTCGACTCTACTCTGCCC
>JANXOJ010000466.1 GCA_025353625.1 Planctomycetota bacterium
GCCCCAAGCCCTGCCGCTGAAAATCGTCGGCGACGGCCCTTTGGCTGAGCAAGTCCGCAGCGCGGCGGCCGCAGACCCCCGCATCAGCTACTTGGGGCGACAGTCTTCAAGTGAAGTTCTCTCGCTTCTCGGCGACGCAGCCTGCTTGGTATTACCTTCGGTCTGCTACGAAAACTGCCCCAAGACGCTGATCGAGGCCTATGCCAGTGCCACTCCGGTAATCGCCTCGCGTTTGGGCGCGATCGAAGAAATGATCGACCACGGCCGAACCGGCCTGCTTTTCGAGTCGGGCAACCCTGCCGATCTCGTTGTGCAGGTGCAAAGATTGCATGCCGCGGACGAAACGCGACGCGCCATGCGCCGTGCGGCCCGTGAGGCTTACGAGCTACGCTACACGTGCGAAAGTAACTATGCCGCGTTGATGGAAATCTACCGCGACGCATTCAACAACCGAGAATGTTCCACCAACGAGATTCCGTCGCAACAGGAGTGTCACGCATGACCGAAAACGACACCATCGAAACAAAGTCGCTTACAGTACGCGGCCCCCAAACGAGTCGGCAAGTGCATTGGCCTCGAAAATACGACCTCTTTGGCGTTCAAGTCAGCGCGACAAGCTACGAGGAAGCGACCGCAAGCATCATCGAGGCGGCTCAAAGCGGCACGTCGGCGATGGTTTCCGCCCATGCCGTACATGCCGTCGTCTCGGCGAGCGACGATCTCGTATTGCAAGCCAAGGTCAACCGCTTCCATATCGTTACGCCCGACGGCCAGCCGGTGCGCTGGGCCCTCAATGCCCTGCACAAAACCAAATTGCAAAGCAACGTGCGAGGCTCCGAACTCATGCTAAGCACGTGCCGGGCCGCGGCTAAAAGTAACGTGTCGATCTTTCTCTACGGTAGTTCGCCCGACGTCATTGAGCCGCTATGCGCTAACTTGAAAGCCGGATGCCTCGGCTTGAATATCGCCGGAACTTACTGCCCGCCCTTTCGACCGTTGACGGCGGCGGAAGAGGCGGACGTCGTGCAACGCATCAACGGCAGCGGAGCGGGCATTGTCTTCATCGGGCTAGGTTGCCCCAAGCAAGACCATTTTGCCTACGACATGCACGATCGCTTGAACGCCGTTTTGGTCTGCGTCGGTGCCGCGTTCGATTTTCACGCCGGAATGAAGCAAACGGCACCGCGTTGGATGCAGAAGGCCGGTCTTGAATGGATACATCGCCTTGCATGCGAGCCGGGCCGGCTTTGGCGTCGCTATCTGACAACCAACTCGGCCTTCATCGGCAAATTCCTTCACGCCCTGATCCGGCGGCGATAACGCGACATTCCAAGTAGGGTGGCGTCGAGCGCACCAAGTACGCACGGTCGGCGAAGACCCACCAAATTGTCGTGGCAGAAACCATCGCAGGCATTCCGGAGGGCCTCTTATCTCGCCCCGACCTGCTCGGCCATCGGCTCCATCGTCGCTTTGCTATCTGGATTTGTCCTCGGACGAAGCGTCTGCCATACGATCCAATAGGCGGCCGCACCGACTGCCACGCCGCCCATGTTCTGTATCCAGTCGATCCAGCGAACGTGCCGCGACGGAACGAAGTATTGGAGCAATTCCGTGGCGGTGCCATATACCAGCAACGCGGCCACCAGCGGCCTCGATATCCCATGCGGCCACCAAATTCCAAGGGCCAAGAACGAAAGTCCGGCAAATGCGATGGCATGAACCCCGAAACTGCCCCATGGAAATTCCGGCCGTTTCGACAATCCGCAGATCCAGGCCGGATCTGGAGCCAGAAGCAAAATAGTCAGGAAAATGCAGTATGCTATACAAGCCAAGCGAAAACACAATCGCATGGGGACAAATTCTCCGCATTTTGGGGGGGCGAACACTGGACCTTTGACCGTCAATTATAGCTTGCCGAACGTTGAAGCCAAGCGGAAGTTCGTGCTGCCATGCTCCAAACCCGACGTGCCGATGTCGAATTGCTGCTATTTTTATCCTTTGGACCACCCAAAATCCCCTTCGGAAGAACTTTTCAAAAAAACCAAGCACTTTTTGTAGAAACCTGTTACATTGAGTTCACACCTCCCTGAGGAAGCGTGTGGACGCATCCGGGCCGCCGCTCGTTACTTTTGCAACGCCATCTCTTGCCGGATGACGGGCAAAGACCAGCCGGCCCGGCTGCTTTTCTTGCATTGAAGACGCAAAACGCCTAGAATGCACCCTTATTCCCGATTAACGAAAGTCTAAAACTCTGGGCGGACAAGGCGTGGCCGAGAACTTTCTGCTAGTTTATCCGCACGCCGGGCAACAATTAACCCGGCAGTTCGATCAGGCCCGCGTGCTGATCGGCCGGAGCGTCCTTTGCGATGTCGTGATCGACTCCGCCGAACTCTCGCGCAAACATGCTGAAATCCTCCGCGATGGCGATGGATGGTCGCTGCACGACTTGGATAGCCGCAACGGCTCGGCCGTCAACGGAACTCGCGTTGCCTTGCAACGATTGGAGCACGGCGACCGCATCATGCTCGCGCCACAGGCCGACGAGCCGGTTCTCATGGAATTCCGCATGCAGAGCCAGCCAACCGCGAAGCATTCTCAGGGCATGCTTCGCGACGACCTGGGCCGTACGAGTGTTGTGGCGAGTATCGACCTTCGCGAACTGGCCCAAAGCCTCACCGTCTCGCGCCGTGCAAAGCTGGCCGCAGGCACCCCGCATGTCGTCGCTTCGGACGTCATTTCCGGCAGGCCGGTGCAAATCGATGCCCCAGGACAGAATGACAGCCGCTTGCACTTGCCCGTCCTCAGCCTTTTCAAATCGGCGGGAGAAGTTCTCGCCGCCAGCGAGAATCTCGACGACATGCTGCAACAAGTCGTCAATCTGATCGTTCACCATTTGTCCGGGCGGCGCGGTGTGATTTGTCTATACGATGCGGAGACGGGGGAGATCGAACCGCGCTACTTCGGCCACGAAACCGTATCGGTTGCAAGTCCTTCATCGCCGGTCGGCCAAGAATCTGGCAGTTCCACGCAACCGTTCCTGGTCAGCCGCAGTATTCTTCAAGAGGCGATCCGCGTTCGCCGCGCGATGCTGGTTGCCAGCACGGTTGACGATCCCCGTTTTGACTCCGCATTGAGCGTACACCAGATGGGCATCCACGCGGCGGTTTGCGTGCCGCTGTATCACGATGGAAGCGTCAAAGGATTAATCTACGTCGATTCGCAATCGATGGCTGGCCCGTTGGGAAGCCGCGACCTGGAAGTTCTCACGGTCCTGGGTCTGATGGTTGCCAGCGGTATAACGCAACTCTCGCTGCGGCACGACGTAGCGCGAGAACGGACGATGCGGAGTCGCCTCGCGCGGTACAATTCGCCGCAAGTCGTCGATCAAATCATGCACTCGGCGCAACGGCACGAAGACGAAATGCTTGCCGGCGAATATGAGGTCAGCATACTGTTCGCCGACATCACCGGATTTATGTCGATGTCCGAGAACTGGACTGCCGCGGAGGTCGTGCAGGTACTGAATTTGGTCTTTGAACGCCTCACCGCCACGGTCTTCGAGCGCGACGGCACCCTCGATAAGTACATCGGCGACGCCGTGATGGCCGTCTTCGGTGCGCCGCTGCGTCAAGCCGATCATGCCGTGCGGGCCGTCACCACGGCCTTGGAAATGCAGCGAACGCTCGACGAATTCAACCGAAGCCGCCCCGATAATCCGGGCTTGCAAATGCGGATTGGCATCAACTCGGGCCGCGTGATCGCCGGCGACATCGGCTCGCCGCTCCGCAAAGCCTACACGGTGATCGGCGACCCCGTGAACGTGGCCAGCCGTTTGGAAACGTCGATCGCCAAGCCCGGCCAAATCATCATCGGCCCGGCCACCTTCGCGCAAGTCTCCGATAAATTCGCCTGCGAGCCACTGCCTGAAGTAACCCTTCGCGGCAAGCGGCAAACGATCCGGCCCTACCGAGTGATCGGCCGCGAAGACGGCGGATCGACGTAATGCGACCTTACTTGACGCCAGCTTTTACCGGCGTTATCGTTACCGGCCCCAACAGCCCGGAATCCTGCACCGGCCACTTGGAGGCATCGAACTGCTTGTAGCTAATGCTTGCAAAATTGATGTCGTTAAACTTCCGCCAAACGACGCCGCGACGATCGAGGTCGCGCAGGCGGTTGGCAGAAGTTTAACGACATCAATTTTGCAAGCATTAGCTACAAGCAGTTCGATGCCTCCAAGTGGCCGGTGCAGGATTCCGGGCTGTTGGGGCCG
>JANXOJ010000469.1 GCA_025353625.1 Planctomycetota bacterium
TTTGGAAATCGCCATGCCGCTGCCGCCATCCTCGGAGTTCAGACCTACCGCACATCGCAGTGCGATTGTTGCCATCTGCGGTTTGTTGCTGCTCGGAGTTGTCGTGGTCTTTGGCCAGATCGTGCGGCACGACTTTATTTCCCTGGACGATGCGACCTACGTCAGCAAAAACCGGTTGATTCAAAATGGCTTGAGCTTGCGCGGCGCGTTGTGGAGCCTGTTGCACTTTCATTCCTACAATTGGCACCCGCTGACGACCGTAACGCACATGCTCGACTGCCAATGGTTCGGGCTGAATGCCGGGGGACATCATGCGGGCAATTTGATCTTGCACGGCGTTTCGGCGTGCTTGCTCTTCCTGTTGCTCGTACGTCTGACCGACGACCTTTGGCCGAGCGCGGTGGCGGCGGCAATTTTCGACATCCATCCGCTCCGCGTGGAGTCGGTCGCTTGGGTGTCCGAACGCAAGGACGTACTCGCCGGGCTATTCTTCTTCTCGACACTGCTGGCCTATACGAGCTATTGCCGCAAGGGCCAGACCGCTTTCCGCTATCTGCTAGTCACCTTGCTCTATCTTGCCGGTCTGATGTCAAAGCCGATGCTCGTTACGTTGCCGATGGTCCTGCTGCTTTTGGATGTTTGGCCGTTAAGGCGGTGGCAGCCTTTGCGCGATGGAGCGGAGAGCGATCGCATGGTCGGCCTGCGACTGATTTTGGAAAAGCTGCCTTGGTTTTTGATGTCGGCTGCGTCCTGCGCGATTACCTATTTCGGGCAGAACGCGTGCATGCCTTCCTTTGAGAGGATCCCGGTTGCGATGCGGATTTCCAACGCGGCAATCGCCTATGTTGGATACTTGAAGATGGCACTGTGGCCGAGCGGCTCGACCATTGTTTATCCCTATCCTTCGGGAGCCGCGTCGTTCGTTGCACTTGGAACGGCGGTGGCAATCCTCAGCGCGATCTCGGTTGTTGCTGTGATGTGCCGGCGGAAATCGCCTTACCTGACGATCGGCTGGTTCTGGTACTTGGGGATGCTCGTTCCGGTGATTGGCATCATCCAGGTTGGCGTTCAATCGATGGCGGATCGATATACCTACTTGCCGCAAGTGGGATTATCCATTGCAATTGTTTGGACCGCGCGCGATCTACTGAAGCGATGGCCAAAGGGGCGCTCGTTGACGGCCGTTCTTGTCGCCGCCGTGCTGGGACTTTGCCTCATTGCTGCTTGGCGACAAACGGCCTTTTGGAAAAATGACCTGACGCTCTGGTCGAGGGCAGTCGATTGCACGCCCGACTTTGCCGACGCGCGGATCATGCTTTCCGAAGCACTCTACGACCGAAAGCGCGAGTCGGAAGCGAAGGACCAGATCGAAGTTGCTCGGCGGCTGCGACCGGACGACCCGCGGGTCCATCTCGATTTGGGCATCATGCTGGCCGACGCAGGAAAAACAGACGAAGCGATTGCCGAAGTCGAGCGGGCCGTGAAGCTCCAGGAGAACGCGGCAAAGACCCAATACTACCTGGCTCACTTGCTGGCCACGGCAGGTCGCAAAAAAGAGGCTATCGGCTACCTCGTCCACGTTGGTTCCTTGGAACCGGATAACGTGATGGCACGGCAGTTCCATGCTTGGCTCCTGGCCACCAGCACGCCGGCTAATGGCGGAGACCCACATCAGGCGGTCCAAATAGCCCAGCGGACGATTTCGCAAGTGCCGGAGCCTGGACCCGATGAATACGATCTGTTAGCTGCTGCATACGCCTCGGCAGGCCAATATAGCAAAGCACTCACGGCGGCCCAACGCGCCAAGGAGTTGGCGGTCGCCGCACGCCAGAACTCGCTTGCGGAAAAAATCGAAGAACGCATCAAGCTTTATGAAGCAGGCAAGCCGTATCGCGAATAGCGGCGATTGAGGTTGGTAGGCCGGATTAGGCTTGTGCAGTTCCCGCACGGTGCCGAAGCCGCGCAAGCTTGTTCCGCCCCAAATGTCTGCATCAATTTTCCATCGTCGAGGAGCCCTGCGGCCCTAGTGGCGCGGAGAATTCCGATGGTATCAGCGGCTGATTGGAGAGCACCGACTTTTGCATCGACTGGTTTGCCGGATCGTTGGTTAGAAAGTCGCGCAGTTGCATGATGGCCGGAGCCGTCAATAGGATCAGCACCGCCGGAGCAAAGCAGAACATGATCGGGAAGATCAGTTTCACCGGCGTTTTGTTGGCTTCGGTCAATGCCGCTTGCCGCCGAGCAAGACGGAGGTGATCGGCCTGCGAGGAAAGCGAGTTCACCAATTCGGTTCCCAAGCTCGTATTCCGCAAAAGGAGGCTCGCCAACTGCGATGCTTCCGGTAAATTCACGCGCTGTGTGAAATCGGCCAATGCCCTCTTGATCCCGCCAAGTTCTGCTTGACGCTTCAACAGTAGCAATTCATTTGCGCATTCCGGATAGGCGGTCATGCGGCGGGCAACCTGTTCCAAACCGGAGCCTAACGGCAAGCCGCCGCTGACGCACATTCCCAGCATGTCAATCACGTCGGCAAGCCCTTCGCGAATCCGTTCCATGTGTCGGCGACGGCGAAAGAATACGTATAAACGTGGGACGACCACGAGGATCGCCGAGACAAACACGCCGCCGATCACAACGGGAACCATCCATACCCGGTCGAGCACGACGGCCAGAATGCCGGCAACGATGAGCGGCACGACGAGAAAGATAAAACGCATCGCATTGATGGTCTCCGATGCTCGCGGGTGGTACATACCCGCTTGGCGGAGCATTTGGCGGAATTCTTTTTGTTCGGTCTCCGTTTCAGGAATCTGCGCGGCCAAAGCGGGTGCCCAGTTTCCGAAGACGCCCGGTTCGGCTTCGCCATTGAAGGGCGACTCGTGCCGAATTTGGCGAAGGCGTGCGTCCTCGCGCGGAGCGCGATTGGTAAAGATGCGGGCCACCAAGTAGAACGAAAGAGCCACGACGACAAAGATCGCGGCTAGCACGACGGCTTCGTAGAGGCTGAATAAGTTCTGAAGTGCATGCAGATCCGGCATCGCAACATTCCTAAATGCAATTTCTCAGTAGCTGACTCGAATAACGCGCGAAATCCAAATCGTTCCGAGGATGACCAACCCTATGGCGATCGCCAAGAAGCGCGGTCCACTGGGATGATTAAAGAAAAACTCGGTATACTGCGGACGGCTGTAACTAATCACGGTGTAACCTATAATTCCGCACGCAACGAGCCCGATGGCCGAATAGCGTCCCGCCACGGTCTGTGAACCGAGGTGCCGCCGCCACTCCTGGCGATCGCGCGCTGAAATTGCCAGCCGCGATGTTAGCCGAGCCAAATTACCGCCCGTCTGCCGATGAACCAGCACGGCCGTGGCAAACAACCGGAACTCAGGAAGTGGAATGCGTCGCGACATGCGGTCCATGACCGCGACGGGTGATTGGCCCATTCTCAGCAAGGAAACGCAATGCCCGAATTCCTCTTTAAGCGGCGTGGGGCTTTGCATGGAAACTGTTTCAGCCGATTGCTCGAGTGTTTGGCCGCTGTGCAAGCAGTCGGCCAATTGCTCCAACGCCCCCGGCATCAGCTTTTCCATCGCCGCCATGCGTCGACTTCGCCGGAACATATACCATGCCATGGGCAAGGCGAACCCGGCCACTGCGGCAACGATGGCCCATCCTGGTTCTTCCGTGAGAACGAGTACGATTCCGCCCAATACGATCCCAGACCCGGCCACCAGGAGCATGGCCGTCAGAGGCGAAAACGGCAACGCCGCGTCGGCTGCGAGCTGATAGAACTTGCGATCGATCCAGCCGTCCGCGTCGCGCGCCATGATTTCCGCCGGAATCTCGCCGGGCACGGCATCCTCGCCGCCGATGCGCTGTTGAATCCGCTCTTCGGTTTCCTGGCGATTCAGCAACGTCATGCCGACCGAAAGCACGGCGAGTACAATCGCGATAAATGTCGCAACAATCGCCAGAATCGCCAATTCACTCACGGCCGCTCCTCCGCTTTCAATGCAGAGGGCGTATGTCGAGCGGAGGGACCGGCAAGAAAAGGAGCCGCAGCGGAGTCCGCAGCGGAGTCGGCAGCGGAGTCGGCAGCGGAGTCGGCGGCGGTTGGCTTCTCGGCCTCGACATCCGATTTGGCAATTGCCGAACCGAGTGCGCGCGCCTTGAAGAGATCGGCGTCGAGCGATATACCGCGTTCGCGCAAGCGATCGTGAAAGGCCGGCAGTTCGCCGGTAACGTGAAACTGCCCAACCGAGTTCCCGTCTCGATCGATGCCCGCCTGCTGAAAGCGAAACAAATCCCGCATCTTGTATTCGTTGTTTTCCAGATCGACGACTTCCGCAATGCGCATCACGCGCCGCACTCCGCCTTTGAGGCGCGCCAGATGGACGATGACGTTGATCGCCGACGCAATGTAACGGCGGACGACGCTAACCGGCAAGTCAAAGCCTGCCATGGCGACCATCACCTCCAGACGCGACAGTGCGTCGCGGGCGTCGTTGGCGTGGATCGTCGTCAGTGAACCTTCGTGGCCCGTATTCATCGCCTGGAGCATGTCCAATGCCTCGCCGCTACGAACTTCACCGAGGATAATGCGATCGGGCCGCATGCGGAGCGAGTTGCGGACGAGGTCGCGCGTCGTCACGGAACCGGCACCTTCCGTGGTGGCAACGCGCGTTTCCAATCGCACGACGTGCTTTCGGCGAAGCTGCAATTCGGCCGAGTCCTCAATCGTCACAAGACGCTCGTCGGCCGGTATGAAAGGTGATACGGCGTTGAGGAACGTCGTTTTACCGGAACCGGTGCCTCCGCTAATCATGAGGTTGATCCGACCTTCAATCGCCGCCCGAAGAAACACGACCATTTCGGGACAAACCGAGCCGATCGATACCAATTGTTCGATGCTTAGTGCATGGCGGCCAAAGCGGCGAATGGACAGTGTCGGCCCGTTCAAGGCCAGCGGCGGAATCACCGCGTTGATGCGCGATCCGTCCGGAAGCCGGGCATCGACCATCGGCGATTGGCTATCGATGCGACGGCCCACGCGGCTTACGACGCGTTGAATGATCTGCATCAAATGCTCGTCATCGGCAAATACCGTACTCGTCTCGTAGAGCCGCCCGCGACGTTCCACGTAAACTTCGTGCGGGCCGTTGACCAGGATATCGGCCACTTCCGGATCTTGCATATACGGCTCCAGCGGGCCGAGGCCGAACGACTCGGCAATCAACTCGTCGATCAGACGTTCTTCGTCGATCTTCGAGAGCATCTGCGGTCGATTGCGGAACAGATGCTGCGTCAATCCGGCGACGTGCCGCCGCAATTGCGCATCGTTCATGCTGCCAATTCGCGAAAGATCGACGGCATCGAGCATTTCGCGGTGAAGTTGCGTCTTTAGTTTTTGGAACTGGCCCTCGAAGGAATCGGAGCGCGCCGCTCCTCCGGAGACGGACGAACCGTCAGCAAACGATCCATTGGTCGCATGCGCTCGATCTGGAAACGGTTCGGATGCTTTCATGCTTCGACTCCGCTGACCTTACGCTGAACGTCTTTCGCCAGCGCGACAAAGGGAGCCGCAGCTCGACTGGAAACTTCGGCCAAAGGCAAACCCTCGTTGCGGGCATTGGTTACCAACGCCGCATCGTCGGGTATTGCCGCCAAAATAGGCAGGTGCAATGCTTCTTCGATCTTGGGCTTGCTCACTTGGTTTCGACCGCCGTAGCGGCTCAACACCACTTGGAAGCGATCGCGCGGAATGCCCATCGCTTCCGCCGTATCGACCGCCCAGCGCACGCGGCGCAGGCCCGGCACGTCGGCAATCGCCGCTATCAAGACCACATTGGACAATCGCATCGCTTCAATCTGCGCATCGGAGAGGGTATGTCCAAGATCGACGACGACGAACTCGTACATTTTACGAAGATTGACGAACATCTGCCGGATCACGGTCGAGTTCACTTCCGAACGAGGCAGCCCTAGCTCTTGCGTATAACCGGCTTGCGGTAGAACGTGCAGACCCGACGCATGGGCGGTCACGGCACCGGCTAGGAGCTTGCGATCGAGGCGGTCTTGTTGGCGACAAACCTCCGCCAGCGTATGCTTCGGCTCCATGTCCAACAGCAACGACAGGTCGCTGGGGGCTGCCGTGGCATCGATCAGGACCGTTGTACCTTCGCTGGTCGGCGGACTCATCCGGGCAAACGAGACGGCCAGATTCAGCGCGATTGTTGTAACGCCAACGCCGCCGTTGGGCGAAAATACGGTGACGATTCGCCCCCGTTTGCTGGCACCCTGATTGACGTTTTCAATGCTTACCAGTGCCGCCGAAAGATCCTGGCGAAGATTGTTGATATCGAGGAACTCGCGGGCGCCCGCACGCATCGACTCGCGCATGAGCGAGACGGCCGGCTCGCCAACCGCAAGAATGGGACCGTGGACCAGGTGATGTGCCGTCTCAATCGCCGCAAGGCCCTCGTTCTCGGAACCATTGCAATAGACCAACACCACGTCGGGACGCGTGGCGGCAAGGCAGTCCGGCAGACGGTCGTAGCCCACGACGTCCTCGGCCTCGCAGCGCAGCCCCTCGCTGAGCAGAATCCGCCGTGCTTCGTTGATTTTCTCTAATTGGCCACCGGCCACGACAACTCGCATTGATGTCACCTCATCGCCCGCGCTAGCGCGACAACCTTAGTTTGTAAATATATAGGTTTCTTTGCAGGCCCACGGGGGCGTCGATCGCACTTAATGCCGTAGTCCATGCCGTATGGTGGATGAGGAAACAGGGCTCAACCCGCACCGTCAGACGATTATCGATAATCGCGGCCCCCAATATCGTACAAGCCACATAACCCTCAACCTGGGCACTACCGGTCCCGTTGGGCGCGACGCCCGTGATTTGCTGCACCAAGGGGAAAACGCGCTTCTGGCCCACAATACTGTTTAAGGCCGCGACAATCGCTACCGTGCCGGGGTCGGCACCGTCGGCCATTGGCGTGCCAAGGACGGGCAGCAGCACTGCGGAGGTCGCTGGTCCAATTTGCCCGTTGGGGGGCAGATCGCTGGGAAACAGTCCCTGTACGGATTGTTGCGGCAAAGTCTGCGAAAGAACCTCGGGACTAAACGTTCCCCCGTAAAACAACAGCGCACCGTTCGGCTCCGGTGGGTATTGGGGATGATTCGGAGGTGCCGCGGAGCGGAGCCGGACGACCATCTCGTTGATGCCATTGCCGTTGCCGTCGCTCGTGCGCTCGCTATTCCAAGAGGCCGTCATAATACCCAAAGGCAACAGCGGGGCCGGCATCGCTGCCTCCGGTCGGAACCCGACAACCAAATTATCGAGCGTTGCGTAGGCACCGCCGCGAATTTCAATCGACTGCGTCGTGCCGGAAAGGCCAACCGGATAAGTCACCGGGTGCGCGCCGTCCGTTGTGCGCGCCGCGTAAACAAATACCGTATTGTGTTCGACCGGCAAGGGATCGAGATACGGCGGCTTGGCAGTCAAATCGTCGACGAACCCAGTTTGAATTACAACGTCGGTCGCATCGACCCGTTGAAGCGACGGAATCACGGAATTATTCCGATCGCGGTACCGGTCGGCAACTTGCGCGGCGACCGTGCGCGCCGCAGTTTGATCGGGCACGGGAGGGCCGGCTGCGTCTTGGAGCAAATGCGGATCGAGTAACTCCGGCGCAGCGGCCAGGGCCATGATGCTCGATACATGCTGCATGCCGCGATTGACGGCGAGAAGGTAGGATGCGTCCGTAATCAGAACTGCCATCACGACGCCGACAACGATTAGCATCGTTGCTAGCAGCGTAACGCCACCGCAACGAACGGCACCGCAACGAACGGCACTGCAACGAACGGCACGGGATCGCGGAAAACCGGCGCGCATCGAAGGCAACGGCTCGACCGCTCTCTTCACGTTGCTGGATTCAATTGCGCGCATCGCCCGACTGCCTTCTTCACGAAACCTATGCCTTGGTATCCTCCTTGCGTCCAGGCAACAAAGTTGGAAACTATTTTGATCTTTCAATCAGCCGTCGGCGATACTCCCGTCCAATTCGTTTGCTTAACCCGAAGCCGGCGGCGGAGGTGTTCCTCCGCCGGCGGCTCCAGGTTAAACGAGGTCGCCCCGCGTTACAGGAGGCTGCCAAAGGGCAGCCCGAAATCCAAATAAGCTAACTGCCAACCGAGCTTTCGCAGTTGGAGAGTTGTCGGCGACGGCAGTGCTTCCGGCAAAATCTCTTGGGTCGTGGGGCCGGTCGCACGGGTTGGCCCAAGCCGCATGTTCTTCTGCCGCGCTCGTTCGGCCTCTTTAGCCTTCTTTTCGCAATCTTTACAGGGCTTTTTACCGCCGCTGGGCCGGGACGAAGTCGGCGTCGAGACCGATCCTTGGGCATTCTGCTGCGCCTCTTCGGTATCCGCGTTCACGCCGTTCTCGTTAAATACGGCAAAGGACAATTTTGTGCCGGTATAGACCTCGACCACACGCCGCTCCGGAGGCTCCGGTGGTTTGACGGGGCCGGCCAAGCCGAGAAGCTCGCGAACATCGATCGAGTTCGAGCTATTGTTGCTCAATGGCTCACTCACGGCCGGTTCCGGGGCGCTCCCAGGCAACCCGCACAGCGATGCACTGATCGTTCCGCCCAACTGCTGGGCAAGAGTTAAGCGAGTCGCTTGTTCGGGGGTGGCCTCCAAAACAATGTAAGCTTTACCGCCCACCGTTGAAATCGAGGTCTGGGTGCCCCCTTCGCTGACCGGCGGGCTAAGGACTTTGATTGCATGCACCAGCCGTCGCGTTATCATCGTGCCATCGTCGGGCGGATCGATCGTAATCGTTATATCAACCAGGCAGCCCGCCTGGATGATATTGCTCGAAACGACCGGGTCATCAACTCGCAACGTGACAACGCGATAGCCCTCGCGGAGTTTGATGGTGGGAACATCGCCCAATTTATAGAGATCGGCTTCGCTAATCAAACTACCGGCCATCAGGCCCTTCTCGGTCTTGACGATTCGACCAATTGCCTGCTGCTTGGAGCGGAACATATCCGGTACGTTCTTGTCTTTGAGTTTTTTGACGGTAGCTTGCACCACACCAACATCCCCTTCGCGAATTCGCGCATTCATGGGAAGATTGGCTTGCACGCAAAGAACGTATTCCGTCGGCTCAACGGCAGCAGGCGGCGGCACTTCGACAACCGGCCTGGTTTGCAATACCATTTTTGCGATCAGTGCCGCACCCAAGCCAAATATAATGGCTAGAACAGCGAGCGTTACCGTTTGCGGTCTAATCGATCTCATGGAAGGTCCACTTTACATCGCAGTCGACCGATGGCGGTCAACATCTGCGCGAATCATTCTTTTCGCATTACAAACTGAGCGGCAATCTTCTTACCCGTCAAGTCTAGGCCCGGCACGCCCGCCAAGGGACTAACAGCCGCCTTCGTCGCATCCACCGATACCGTCACGCTTACGCTGCCATCCAGAGGCACATCCACGATTTGGATATCGTCCTGACTCAACGTGCTCGCATAGGACCAACCCGCCAATGCTCCCACGACAGCCGCTCGCACTCGATCGGGCGTCGCGCCCGGCAGGGTCGCCTCGCGGGCTCCAACCATGGCTGCACCTTGCACGGCCTGCGCTGCCAGGAGGTACGTCCCGATTTCAACCAATACCAACAAAACGAGCAGTAATAGCGGGATGACCAAAATCAACTCCACGGTCAGGAACCCGCGCTTTGGTCTTCCCAGTATACCCATGCAATCCATCTTGGGAAACCCTCGGCGAGAAGATTCCCTATCATTCATTCGGCTTCCGTAGGAGTTTCCATGCATACAGGACGACCAATCGGCAAAACCGCTATAATCTACCTAGCCTAGTGTAAGTCTTCAACTCAATATCCTATTCTACGCTATTATAAAATGCCAGCGAAACAAATGGCACCGGCGGTTGGCGGCGGGTCAGCTCGTCGGGAGAAGAACTTTAAGGACCATCCATCCTAGCACGCACCATGTTCCGGCTGCGACGGGAATGGCAAACGGCACGCTATTGCGGCGTCGGCGAAGAGTCTTGTTACCGAGCTTTTTTGCCTCGGGACTCGGACGTTCGCCCTCATTTTTCTTCGGCTGCAATGCTGGATTCTGCGAAAACTTGATCGTCATAACCACGCCCGCCATCACCGTTGCAAAAAGCAGTGCCAGCACAAAAGCAAGGAACACATAAAGTGGTCCGAGCCATGCTCCCAAGGCGGCTAAAAGTTTGACGTCGCCGGTGCCGCCACCACCAAAGAACCAGGGGATGATGAGCAGGCCGAATCCGGCCGCGAACCCCTCAAGTGACTTGAGCAAACTGGTATCCAACGGCACAGTAAAGCTAGACGGCAAGATATTGAACAACAGCCCGCAAACGGCTGTGGGCACGGTTAAGTAATTGGGAATTCGCTGCATGCGAAGGTCCGTATAGCCAGCCACGGCGACATAAACCGCAACCGCGAAGATGAAAACCCAAAACCCCACGCGGAACTCCCCACTGTTCACTGGCGGCCCGTCGGTCGCCCGAAATACAAATGGGGCGACAGCCTGACTGTCGCCCCATTGTTCAAACCACTAACGTTGACCGGTTCCAGGAACCGCCAACCGTATCGGCAGACGTCAAGCCTGCTGACAAAAAACTACTGAACGTTGCACAAGGCGGAGTTCAAGGTGACAGTCTGCAGAATCGCCGAAACATTCGTACGACCAGCGGACCAAACGGCGGAATCGTGGAAACCGCTGCTGGAGGCACCCGAGGTGCAAGCCGTGGTGTCGGTCGAACCACCGATTGGGTGGACGGCGACGCCTAGCGGGGCAACGATGGAGTACGACTGGTCGAGCGAAACAATCGCGCCAACCACGCTCTGGGCCTCGTGAATCAATGCATCACGAATACCAGCGACACCACCAATGACTCCGATGACCAACAAGGTCAACAACATAATCCACTCGAAGGTCAAAACACCTTCATCCTCACTCCAAAGACGCTTCAACATAGAAAAAAACCTCCCAAAAAAGCACGTGGACAATTGACCCAATGCCTGACAACCATTGCCAAGCCAAGCCACCTCCCAAATCACACCGAGAGCGAAGCCTTTTCAAACTGGGACAAGTACTCTCACACAAAAACATTCTGAACAGCTAATCTAGGCGTTGTTTGTTGCAACCAATCCCGCAGGACAAATTCAAGCAGCAACCAACACGCCCCGAGATCAATCTTTCGATCTTTCTCATACCGAACAACTTTGTACACTCACCGGACGGGGCAAAGTGCAGAATCCTGCACGGTACCTTCGGCAAGTGATGTAACTGTGGTCCTACCCACGCTCACATACGTGTCGTCAAAATAGAACGAATCTACCGCACCCGACGTTGGCGTACAGCCTGCTGCATCGGCCCTGTTGATGGCGGGAACGCCAACACCTAGAGGACCGTTTCCATCCGGAGCATCGTTCATTGAGTAGCCCTGATCGAGCGAAGTAATCGCCAATGCCGTATCCGCTGCCTCATGAATCAAGGCATCGCGAATTCCCGCAACTCCACCGATCACACCGATCACAAGCAAAGTCAACAACATAATCCACTCGAAGGTAAGCACACCTTCATCTTCACACCACAAACGCTTTAGCATAGATTTCCTCCCAACGTAACTAATTACTAACCTCAAACTAGCCTTCCATAGCCAACGCAACTAACTCCTGCCGCCCAACACTTTTCCTTCAATTTGCAACGAGATCCGGCATTCCGTCACTACTGCGAGTTCAATACCCGTAGAAGAATGACTACCGGCTCCTCCTGACCCACTGGCCATACGGTCAAATGGGTAACTCCACGCCCTCGTCCAAGAACCAGCAACTGGGTCGGCGATACTTGAACTAGGCTTCCAACGTCCGCATCTGCCACCGCAACTCGACGAAGGTTCGAGTGAAACTGTAGCAGGCGACCTTTCGACTTCTCCACGGTCAACTCCACCCGCGGCTCAATAAACGTTAAGGGACTCGTTGTCGGAGCGTAGCTTTCATCTCCAACCAGTTGGCCACTTAGGCTTTGGGCGTTTTGGTTTTGAGTGCGTTCAACGGAACCTGTCAAACGAGCTTGTACCTGCTTGGAATCCTGCCGTACCTGCCCGGAAACGGGGGTACCGGACATACTCTTTGCAGCACCTTGCCCGTAAGCCAATGCCGGAACGACCGCAACAGCCATGCAAATCAGGGAATTGTAAGCTAAACCAGAGAACACAATCAACGACCCAATTCTCTTTGAAGCGGTTCCCGAAAGTGAACCAGCCTTTAATTAAACCAATCTTTCAAAACCGGTCTAACAAGCACACCCGACAAGCAAAGGTAACTTGCAACGATCTGAACCGAGATCCGTTAAACCTCGCGTATTCCGGAAAGTCCTCCAAATACGAAAGTCTTTCACAACCGTCACAGGCTTGATTCTAATACAGATTAAAATTCTTTGCAAGCATTTTTTCATAAAGAAACCGGTGCAAATCCTTGAAAACCACCATTTGTAGTTGTTGGCATACATGCTATGGAGTGGTTTTTTTGCGAAAACTGCTGAAAACCGGCAGAAATCAAATGCCCATGAAGACTTTGTCGTCATATAGATGGCGAGAACAAGCCAATTTTTGCACAACCGTGCAAATTGGATTACGTCGCTGGGGCTTCACGCAAAACATTAGTTTGACCGTAGGCACGCGAAGCCCATGCCGACTTGTGGGGAACGGCGAGGCTCGTTGATGCGGGCTAAGGACCGGTCCCTTGGGGCGCTGGGCCAAGCATTTTTGATTCCGACAGCGGAGCCGGCGTGGCGACTGGGACTTGCGGTGATGCTGAGGATCCCGCCGGGAAATTCATTCCCTCAATCGACGTTGCAACCGCCGAATGCTGTCGAATAACTGCGTTACTGAGGCCGATCACGGCGGCGAGAATTGCAATGAACAAAATAACAAACAGGACGCCCCATTCCACGGCGAGGAAACCGCAGCGACGCACATTACGGGTCAATTTCAGACGTTTACTCATTTTTGATCGTGCGGCAGCGGTAGGCTTGCGGATGGCTTTCCAATCACTTCCACACGCTCCTTAGGTTGCCACTGCACTGCCGACGGCTGCTCGTTGTTGTTGATCTCCAGCGGAAGCGGCTCATGCGGGTCGGCCTGCCAAGGGTATTCGTACAGCGGTCGGTAGTTATAGGCCTGTCGGTAATAGTATCCATGAAAGGCTGGGTAGCGGTGAATATCGCGATTATTGCCCGGATAGCAGCCAAAGTGCGGGCCGTAGCAGGTCTGCGGCATGGGTTGGAACCAGGCACCACAATACTTGAAAAATGCCTGGGGGATCGTATCGGTGTCCTGGGGATCGCGTGGGGGATCGTATCGGTAGGGACCAGGCATTTCCGGAACTCCGTCCTGGTGCGCTCCCATCTGGGCATTAGGCGGAAGATCCGACATGCCGCGTTCGTTTGCCCCCACCGTCAATACAATCGCCAAGAACATTGATTGCATGGTTCCGTTCCCTCCATAGTAACTCAAGCCATCTTGAACGTCACTCCCCTTATTCGACCGGTTTGGGGTAGTCTGGTGACTATTTACCGGATTTATGCTTTAGACCAACCCCTCAGATAGTGCAATTACACCCGTCAGGGTATACATTATGGAAACAGAAATTAGGTGATAGCATGAGAAATGTCTGCTGCGGCAGCCCCCGATAAAATGTCACCTCCCATTCTCAACACGCTCCTTCTGACGTCCGAAACGCTGGCATTCTGCTTGCCGCTCGGCACGATCCTCGCATGGCTTTTGGTCCGTGGCGACCTGCCATTCCGTCGGGCTGCATTGCGATTAGTCGTACTGATGGCGTTTTTGCCCCTCTATCTTCAAGCCGGTGCCTGGCAGGCCGGGTTCGGGCAGGAAGGGTGGTTCTCTTCCAGCGGCAGCGGCGAACCTTGGCTCTCCGGCTGGTCGGCCGCGCTTTGGGTTCACGTTCTTGCGGGCATCCCGTGGGTCGCGATGTTTGCGAGCGTCGCCATGTTGCACATCGAGCCGGAGTTGGAAGAGCAGGCATTGCTCGACGGCAGTACCTTGCAGGTATTCGTCCGGGTCACGCTGCCTTTCATCTGGCCCGCGTTGGGATTGGCTGCAATTTGGGTAGGGATGCTCACGGCGGGAGAAATGACGGTCACCAGCATCTTTTTCGTGCGGACGTATGCCGAGGAAGTTTACACGCAGATCGCGGCGCATGAGGTACTTGCCGAAGCGGTGTGGACGCTGCTGCCCGGCGTTTTGGTTACGGTTACGCTGCTGGGACTCGGGATGCTTTGTTGCTTGCAATTGGGCAAGAGCGTTCGGCCGCTTAGCTTGCGGCGAAGTGCAAACTTCTCATTGGGGCGATGGCGATGGCCGCTGACATTGGCTTGTCTAGCGGCCTTCATCCTGCTCGTTGGCGTGCCGTTAAGCAATCTGCTTTACAAGGCCGGAGTGCTGGTAATACAAGCCGGCTCGGGCCGGACGCGAACGTGGTCGGTAGTAAAATGTCTTTCAGTTGTCGCGGCGGCACCCTGGAACTGCCGCCGCGAACTTCTCTGGTCGTTCGGAATCGGCGGCCTAGCTGCTCTGGCGTCCGTGGCACTGGCAATCCCCTTATGTTGGGCTGCGCGGCGGTCGCGCTGGCTTGGCGGCCTAGCGCTACTCATTGCGGCAGTTTGCCTTGCCATTCCGGGGCCGTTGCTGGCCCTCGGCGTTATTCGTTTGCTCAATCGCGCCGAATTGCCCTGGTTGGCCGACCTCTACGACCATTCCATTTTGGCCCCGTGGCTCGTCCTGACAGTCAGGGCGCTCGGGCCGGCGATTCTGGTCATCTGGCACGCTATGCGGACGGTCCCCGACGCGATGCTGGAAACGGCGGCAGTCGAAGGGTGCGGCTATTGGGGGCAACTGACGCGGGTCGTCTTGCCCCAGCGGCTGTCGGCCCTCGCCGTGGCATGGTTGATCGGGCTAGCGATCACCCTGGGCGACCTAACGGCCAGCCTCCTCGTCGCCCCGCCCGGCGTGACGACTTTGACGATCCACATTTTTAATTTGGTGCATTATGGCGTCGAGGATCAGGTGGCCGGAATATGTCTGGCTTTGATTCTTTTCTTTGCGTGCATGGCGGCAGTTGTTGCGGCACTGGCTAAAGGAATTGAACCGCGGAGGCACGGAGGACGC
>JANXOJ010000492.1 GCA_025353625.1 Planctomycetota bacterium
CCATCGCATTGAGCAAATCAAGATTATCGGCGGCGAAAGCCTCAAGCCGCTGGTGACCGGCAAGTTCATCATGGTGATGCAACCGGGCAAGTTCGCAAAGGGAAAGAGCTATGAAGTCGCATTTACCGCAAAGAAGACCGTGCGGGGTGCAGCGGCTGCAAAGATAGATTCCTCCGCTAACGCTGAGAAAAATAGTCGCCCATGGGCCGAAGCCCTCAAGACCGTGCCGGCAGAACAACGCGACGCCGTTGCCTTTCTGCTTGCCAACATGCCGCCGGACGATCTCAAGTCGCTCTCCAAGGACTTTCTGCTTGCCAACGTGCGGTTGGCCTATCGAGCTCGGGCAGAAGTGCCCTGGGGCGCCGACTTGCCGGACGAAATTTTCTTTAACGACGTGCTGCCTTACGCCAGCATCAACGAACGCCGCGACGATTGGCGCAAGGACTTTTTCGACCGCTTTCTGCCGCTCGCCAAAAAATGCAAGACACCGGGCGAGGCGGCGATCCTGCTGAATAAAGAAGTCTTCCGGCAGTTCGATGTGAAGTACCACGCAACCAAACGGCCCAAGCCGGACCAAAGCCCCTACGAATCGGCCCAATCCCATTACGCCTCCTGCACCGGCCTATCGGTTCTCATCGTCGATGCCTGCCGCGCGGCGGCAATCCCCGCGCGGTTCGCGGGCACACCCCTTTGGACCGACAACAGCGGCAACCACAGTTGGGCCGAAGTCTGGGACGGTCAGTGGCGAATCATCGGCTCCGCAGAATCGACCAAGCTCGACGATACCTGGTTCAACGCCAAAGCGGCAAAAGCCGATGCCGCGAGGCCGATAAACTGCATCTACGCAACTTCGTTTGCACGAACCGATAAAACGTTCCCCATGGTCTGGGCCGATGCGAACCACGACGTTCCGGCGGTCGATGTGACGCCTTTCTACACGCATCGTCGGGCGGCGAAGTTCGCGATTGTGGACGAGCACAACAAGGCCGTCGCTGCCAGTTTGACGATTCGCCTCAACAGTCGCATCGTAGCCCACGGGCGCGCGCAGTCTCAGTACGAATTCATCCTTGCCGGCGGCCAGGAATATGAGGCCGAGTACCAAGCGACCGGGAAGCCCTCAACTTGGCACTTCGTGCTTCCGGCCAAAGGCGGCGAGACGGTCGCGTTGAAATTAAAGTAGTTGCAGGTATTGCGTTGTCAAATCAGGGTATGTTGGGCGACAACGAGTATGTTGCACGACAATGGGTATGCGAGCAGACAAATGTCGTTTCCACGAAGGGGTTAA
>JANXOJ010000500.1 GCA_025353625.1 Planctomycetota bacterium
CCCCGGCGAGGCGATTGACCTGCCGATGGACAATGCCAATTTGTGGTCCCCGGAAAAGCCGTTCCTGTACGACATTCAAGTAAGGGTACGCAACGAGAAGGACGTTGCGGACGAGGTCAGAAGCTACTTCGGTATGCGCAAGATCGCCCTGGGCAAGGACGAAAAGGGCATTCTGCGTCCCATGTTCAACAACAAGTTCGTCTTCCAGAGCGGCCCTCTGGACCAGGGCTTCTGGCCCGATGGCATCTATACGGCACCTACCGATGAGGCATTGAAGTTCGATATTGAGATCACCAAAAAGCTCGGCTTCAACATGACGCGCAAACATACCAAGGTCGAGCCGGCCCGCTGGTACTATTGGTGCGACAAGCTCGGTCTGTTGGTCTGGCAAGACATGCCGGCGGGCGATGTGGGAAAGGGTGCCGGTAAGGATAATGCAACCGGCAAGATGCGAGATGGCACGGCGGTATCTCCCGAGGCGGGCAAGCAACATCAGGCGGAACTCAAGGCCATGATCGAGCAACATTGGAATTCCCCGTCGATCGTCATGTGGATCGTTTTCAACGAAGGTTGGGGCCAATACGATACGGTGCGGCTAACGAACTGGACGAAAGAACTAGACCCATCGAGGTTGGTCAGCAACACCAGTGGCTGGCACGACATCAAGGCCGGCGACATTGTCGACATGCACAACTATCCCGGCCCCGGCTCGCCCAAGCCAGAGGCCAACCGCGCGGCCGTGCTGGGCGAATTTGGCGGCCTTGGATTGCCGGTACCTGGGCATCAATGGGTCGATAAAACGTGGGGCTACAGCAACATGCCAGACGCCGCGACGCTGACTCGCAAGTATCTCGACCTATGGAAGAAAGTGGCGGAGTTGAAAGCCGATCCGGGTTTGTCGGCGGCGGTCTACACGCAGCTTACGGACGTGGAAACGGAATCGAACGGGCTATTGACGTACGATCGTAGGGTGACCAAGGTGGACTTGGAAGCGGCCTCTGCGGCAGTTGCCAAGGGGCAGTTCCCGCCGATGCCCGAAGTCAAGGCGATTAAAGTGGAAAGTAAACTACCATGAATCGATTGAATATGTCGCTCAATGTTTGTCTTGCAAGCGTGCTGTCCCTCGCGACCGCCACGCCCTCCCCCGCCGAGAACTGGCCCTGCTTCCGAGGGCCGACCGGGCAGGGCATATCGACGGAGACGCATCTGCCGTTGACGTGGAGCCTCAAGGAAAACCTGGCTTGGCAGATCGATATCGGCGGCACCGGCTGGTCGTCGCCCATCGTCTGGGAAAACCGCGTCTTTGTTACCGCCACCACGGCCGATGAGTCCGATGGCCGCGTGCTTTGTATCGACCGCGACACGGGTAAAATCCTTTGGGATAAGAAAGTCGCCGATCACCTGCCCGACAAGAAGCGGCCCAAAAATTCGCACGCCACACCGACGCCGATCACCGACGGCAAGCACGTTTACGCGGTCTTTAACGGCGTGAAGCTTGCTGCCCTCGATTTCCAGGGCAACGTGGCGTGGAGCTATGCCGAGCCGCATTTTGCCAGCGTCCACGGCTTAGGGGCCTCGCCGATTTTTTATCGCAACATGCTGATCCTTCCATGCGATGGCAACGACCCGGCCGACCTCATGCGAGGATTCAAGAAGCCGTGGGAAGGTGCGTTTATCGCCGCATTCGATATCGACAACGGAAAGATAAAGTGGCGGGCCAAGCGCGGCCTCTCGCGGCAGGCCCACGTGACGCCAAAGATTATCGACGTCGACGGCCACCCGCTTTTGGTCAGCGCAAGCGGCGACGTCGTGCAAGGGTTCAACCCCGATACCGGGGCGTTGCTCTGGACCGTCAAGAGCCAAGGCGAGGGCGTGGTGCCTTCCATCGTCCAAGGTAAGGAGATGATCTATACGGCCTCCGGCTACGAGGTTCCCACGATCCGCGCCATCCGCCCGAACGGACGCGGAGATGTCACGCTCACGCACATGGCTTGGGAGTCGCACGAGAACGTCCCCATGATGCCGTCCTTTCTCTACGTTGACGGGCTGCTATTCTGCATCAAAGAGAACGGCATCGCCAGTTGTCTGGAAGCCGAGACCGGCAAAGTCATCTGGAGCCAACGCCTACACGGCCTCTATTCGGCCTCACCGGTCCTTGCCGAAGGCCGCATCTACTGCCTTGCCGAGAACGGCACAACCGTCATCTTCGCCGCCGCGCGGGAATACAAGGAGCTTGCCCGCAATCTACTCGATGGCCCGTGCCAGGCCTCGCCAGCATTTTCGGCGGGCAAGATTTTTGTGCGTAGTGAGGGGAAGTTGTATTGCGTGGGGGTGCCGAAGTCATAGCCCTTTGGCCCTTTCAAAAACCGCCTTCCTCGGTCGCGCTCGATGACCGCGCGCTACCGCGATTTCGACTTTTCCCTATGGAAGCTTTTCCGCCCTTTAATCTAGTTCTGCCCCAACAGGGCAATGCATACCAGCCCAGGGTATAACCCTCGTTGTTCCACATATCTTTTTCTGCTATTGGTGAAATGGGGCCGTTGGGGGATCGTGAGCATATAGTGAACTAAGGCAGGGAGGCGGTGAGAGGCGGCCCCCCCAGAAGTTCAAAAATTGTCGCCGCCCCCGCGCGGGGGCGGCGAAGGGAAAGACAGAGAAG
>JANXOJ010000508.1 GCA_025353625.1 Planctomycetota bacterium
TCGTAAATCGGCAGCAATTGCTTGCTGATCGCGCGGGTCACGGGGTGGAGTCGCGTCCCGGAGCCGCCTGCGAGTACAATGCCTTTACGATTGTGCGGTTGGGTCATCCTCAGTCCTCAAGCGAAGCAGAATTGTGCGGTCGAAGTTTTTATGTTTGTGCAGAGATGCGTGAGTATAACGGCAGATGCAAAACCTGTCGAGGCTACCAAAGTGGCGGCAAAACCGCATCAATGGGGGGTGTCTATTGCAGAGTCCTATCCCAAGGTCCGATACTCGTGGAATCATTCATTTCATAAGGAGAATTACAGATGACTGCCCTGAATCGACGCGCGTTTCTTGCCACAACTTCTGCCGCTATGTGCGGGGCTGCTTTCAATACCAATAGAACTGCGGCCGACGAGCCCAAGGGCCGAATTCACAAGGCTCTAATTGGAATCCCCAATGAAGCAACACTCGACGCTTGGAAAGCGTCCGGATTTGAAGGTTATGAGTCGCAAGACCGCGCGGCCACACCCGAGGTGGCTGCCGCTGCTCGCAAGCTGGCCGAGAAGCACGGACTGCGGATTCACAGCGTGATGTATGGCTGGGCGAACTTCAATCGGCCCGATAAATTCAAGGCCGATTTGAAAAGCGTCGAAACCGCGCTGCGGGTTGCCGCCGACATGGGGGCCGATACCGTGCTACTGGTTCCTTGTCGCATCGACGCCAAAATGCCGGAAGCATGGCAATTCGATATCCGGTTCGATGAGAAAACCGGGCACTTGAAGCAGGTGGTGCAAGGCGACAACGGCCCTTATGCGGAGTACGTCGCCGCGCACGATCACGCGTCCGACGCTGCGGTCAAAGCGGTCAAGCAGTTGATTCCCATCGCCGAAAAACAGCGCATCATCATCGCCTTGGAAAATGTCTGGAATAACCTCTGGGTGCTGCCGGAGTTCTTTCACAATTTCGTTGCGTCGTTCGATAGCCCTTGGGTTCGGGCGTACTTCGATATCGGCAACCATGTGAAGTATGCGCCGCCGGAAAAGTGGATTCGCACGTTGGGCAAGTTGATCGTGAAGTGCCACGTCAAGGATTTCAAGCTCAATGCCGATGGCCACGGCGGCAAGTTCGTCAGCATCCGAGACGGCAGCGTCGATTGGCCGAAAGTAAGAAAGGCACTCGATGAAATTGGCTACGACGGCTGGGCTTCTATCGAAGGGGGCGGTCTTTCGCCCCTGGAAGGCGGACGAAGGTTCGATTTGATTCTGGCGGGCAAGTAACGTCTACGAACAACGAACTCCAATCTCTGCATAATTCAACGACTAAGAATTACAGAATAATCAACGGTAGCGTTTTCCTGATCGGCAGCGCAGCGTGGCGATCGAGGCTTCGTTCGCAAAAGCGGCCGCAGCCGTTGTTGGCTCTTCCCTGAACCCGAGACGCGACAGAGCACTGGACAACAACTCTCGACGATTTCCATCTACTCCCATTCAATCGTCGCCGGCGGCTTGGAACTTATGTCGTAGACAACTCGGTTTACGCCGGGCACTTCGTTAATGATCCGCGTCGACATGTGGGCGAGAAGGTCGTACGGCAGACGGCTCCAGTCGGCCGTCATGAAGTCTTCCGTCTCGACCGCCCGAATCGCAACGACATCGGCATACGTCCGCGCGTCGCCCATCACGCCGACGCTTTGTACCGGCAGCAGCACGGCAAAGACCTGCGAAGTCTGCCGATAAAGTCCGGCTCGCTTGATCTCGGCAATCACAATCGCATCGGCCTTTCGCAGCGTTTCGAGCCGCGTTTTCGTGATCGGCCCCAGGCAACGCACCGCCAGCCCCGGCCCTGGAAACGGATGCCGCCAGACAATCTCTTCCGGCAACCCCAGCCGCAGACCGAGCGTGCGAACTTCATCCTTGAACAGATCGCGCAGCGGTTCCACCAGTTGCATCTTCATGCGTGCAGG